>JACPOH010000337.1 GCA_016185075.1 Aquabacterium sp.
GCTGCGATCGCGAAAAGAGGGCATGAGGCACAGGCGCTGTCGATGGCGCGCAATGTGGCCATCGCCAGTGGCAACCTCATCTTGACCGACAGCTTCGACGAGCTTGAGCTCTTGCTCTTGCGGTCTGCCGATTTCGAGGAGGTCACGCACATCCGGGTGCTCAGTGCCGATGGCCGCATCCTGAGCCACGTGGCGCGGGCAAGGGGGCAGGCACCTCGACTGGTTTTCGACAGCCCCCGGACGGTGGTGGCCCTGCCTCGCAGCCAGGCGCCCAGCACGGACACGAACGAGCGCGAAGGCCAGATCGCGGTGTGGCACCCTATTCAGACGCACCAGACCATCGGCTGGGTGAGCCTGACGTACAGCACGGATATGTTGTCAGATCTGCGAGGGCGCATCTGGCGCAATACCCTGGTCGTGGCCGTGATGGCCGTGACACTGTGCGCCACGCTGCTGGCTCTGTTTCTGAGGCGGCCGATGCAGTCGCTGGATGAAGCCCGTCGCTTTGCCACGGAGCTGGTCAACGCGGAAGGCCGGCAGCTGGAGATCAGGCCGGGGCCAGTGGAGGTGGTCGAGCTGGGGGCGTCCTTGAACGAGGCCTCGATGTTGTTGCGCCAGCAGATGCTGTTGATCGAGGATGGGCTGCACCAGCTCAAGCAGCATGAACGCCAGCTGGCCGAGCAGAACGACCAGCTGGGGGCGATCTTTGCCTTGAGCCCCGATGGCCTGGTGACCTTCGGCAAGGAGGGCCGGGTGCTGTTTGCCAATCAGGCCTTCATGAACCTGACAGGTCTCCAGCCCAGCCAGGTGATCGGTCAGGACGCCATGCATCTGGGGGGCTTGCTGAAGACCTTGGCGGCTGAAGGCTCCACCTTCGAGGGGCTGGAGGCCTGCTTTGGCGAGCCGAGCGATGGCGGTTCAGGGCGCGAACAGATCCTGATGCTGGCCTCACCCAGACGCCTGGTCTTGTCGCTCAACGGGCAACGCAGTGAATCGGAGTCCGTCAGCCAGGTGCTGTATGTGTGCGATGTCACCAAGCAGCACACGCTGGATCAGATGAAGTCGGAGTTCCTGTCGATGGCCGCGCACGAGTTGCGCACGCCCATGGTCAGCATCCTGGGCTTCACCGAGTTGATGCTCACGCGGGATCTGAAAGAGTCGGCGCGCAAGGACATGCTGGCCAGTGTGTACAGACAGAGCCAGTCGATGGCGGCCATCCTCAACGAGTTGCTGGACCTGGCGCGCATTGAAGCGCGAAGAGGGCAGGACTTCAAGCTGCAGACCGTGGACCTCGCCGAACTGGTCAGCGAAGTCATTGCCGATTTCAAGGCGCCCGAGGGCCGGGATGCGCCGCTGGTGGACGAACCCTTCCTGCCCATGCCTGTGCATGTGGACGTTCACAAGATGCAGCAGGCGGTGCTCAACATCCTGTCCAACGCCTACAAGTATTCGCCCGATGGCGGCCCCGTGTACGTGCGTTACCTCGTGGCCGACGCCGAGCAGGGGCGACATCGGTTTGCGGTGGAAATCGAAGACCAGGGCCTGGGCCTGTCGCCCGAGCATGTCGCACGCATGGGCGAACGCTTCTTCCGTGCGGACAAGTCCGGCAACATCCCGGGCACTGGCCTGGGCGTCAGCATCGTCAAGGAGCTGATGGAGCTGATGGGCGGGCGCATGCAGGTGCGCAGCGAGCTGGGCAAGGGTACGGCCTTCACCTTGTGGCTGTGACCTGGAAGGTGCCGGAGGTGCCGGTGAAGGGGGTGATGGTGCCGATCAGGTTCTTGGCATCGCCGTAATGGACGATGCGGTAGCTGCCGGGGGGCGTGCCAGCAGGAATCGTCCAGCTGATGTCGGCGGCGGACTCGGCACCAAAGGTGCGCACCCAGCGGTAGCGTGTGGCCCAGTCGCCATCATCGGCCACGGTCTGCCAGCTGCCGCCCACCAGGCGCTGTACTTCTAGGAAGGTGCCATTGCGACGCAGGTTGTTCTTCGGGTGTCCGGTCTGGAAGCGCACCCTGACGGTGTCACCGGGCGCATAGCTGCCGGCCACGTCCTTGAGCACCTGGCCGAAGCGCTTGCCGAAGGCGGGCAGGTCCATCACCACGCCGGTCTGGAAGTTGAGCTGGCTGTTGCTCAGGTCGCGCGGTTGCAGGGTGTTGACGGTGGGCTGGTTGGTGGCCATGTCATAGGCCAGCTTGTTGAGCTCTTGCTGGTAGGCCGGCTGCGTGTAGGGGCCAAACAGCGTGCTGCCGCCTTCGTAGTCCTGCAGGCTGTATTCCTCAGGCGTGGTGATGTACTCGGTGTAGGCGTTGGTGTAGCCCACCACCAGCACCTGCTTGATGTCGACACCCAGTGTGTGCGCCAGCTGGCGGCGGATGCGGTAGCCCGACATGACGGTGGGCTCACCCGGCAGCGTGGCCAGGTAGAGCGAGCCCAGGCGCACGAGCTGCAAGGGCAGCACTTCGGGCACCCAGGGGTAGGGCTTCATCTCACCCACAGGGATCACGACTTCCTTGACGCCATGACATTGCTTCAGTGATTCGCTGGGCCAGAACACCAGCCCGCCAACGGCCGCCAGGAAGGGGTTGGATTGGCCCTCCTTGGCCACGCCGGGGCCGGGGCCGTCTTCTTCACTGCCGGCGGCAAAGCTGGTGCCCAGGGCTGCCGGGCAGGTGGTGTGCGGCTGGCCATCGGGCGTGTACGCGCCAGACACCGTGACCTGGCTCATGTTCACGTAGCGCATGCGGTAATCCACCGCGCCTTGCAAGCTGCTGCTCGACTGCGCCGACAGCTGCAGGGCCTTGTCGGCCTGGCGCTGGCCAATGATGCGGGTGTTCTCGAACTCGTCGTCGGTGGGGCCGCTGCCGGGCTTCAGGTTGAGGTTGGGCGACATGTCGCCGGGATTGGTCTGGCCGAAGGCCGCCACGAAGGGGGTCTTGTCGCTGCGGTAGCGTACGCCGGCTTGCTCGTGCTCCCAGTGGTAGGCGGCATAGCCCTTGTTGTCGCCACTGATGAGCGTGTTCTTGTTGGTCATGCTCGTGCCGTGCGTGGGAAACAGGCTGAGCGCGCCCACGGCCTTGCCGCTCTGGCGGAAGGTCAGCACGCTCATGAGCGGGTCGATCTCCAGCGGGAAAGCGGCGCGGTCGCTGGCGGGGTTGAGCCGGAAGGCCAGTGCCGAGCGGTTGCGGCTGGCGTTGGTGAGCTCACCCTGGTTGAGCAGGATGTCGCCCGGGGCCTTGCTCAGGTGGGCCTTGTCGATGGCCTCGATGATGCCGTCCACGATGGCGTTGAAGGTTCTTTTCTGGAAGCCCAGGATGGTGATGTTGTAGAGCGCGTAGTGCGAGTAGCCACCGGGCCCGGCGTGCGTGTGGGTGGCGCTGATGAGCACGTTCTGTTCGTTGTACAGCGCACCGTACTTCGCGGCTAGGCGCTTGAGTACGGCCTGGTGGATGGCCTGCGTGACCAGGCCGGTGTCGGTGATGACGATGACCGCGGATTTCTGTGTGGCGGCATCCTGCACGATGAAGGCGCGTGCCCGCAGACGCTGGTGGATACCCGATGTCTTCTGGCTCAGCTCGGCATAGCCCATCATGCCGACCTCGGCGGCCTCACCGGTGATGTCGCTCATGCCCACACCCACCTGATACGGCTGGTTGGCCGCGAGGGCCGGGCCGGCAAGGGCGAGGGTGCCCATGGCCAGGGCCAGGGCGTGCTTGGAGAGGCGGTGCAGAGGGCGCATGGTGGGCTCCTTCCGGGTTCGGATGTGGGCGAGACGGTGTCGATCAGAAGCGCTTGGCGACGCTGGCCATCAGCGCGGGCCTGTCGATGCGCTTGACCGACGTGCCCTCGGTGTTGGCCGTCTTGCCGTAGTAGCTGTTGCGCATGCTGCCGCCAACGATGTCGGCTTCGAAGTCAAAGCCCCAGCGTGTGTGGCTCACGCCCAGCTTGTAGTCCAGCGTGTTGAGGAAGGAGAAGTTGCGCACGGCGGTGTAGCCCAGGTGCGTGACGAGCCTGGTCTGGCCATTGAGCGGGATCTGGCTTCGACTTGCAGCAATTGCGAGCCGCGGCTGTTGCGGTAGCCACGGTCATAGCAGGTGCTGGCTTCGCCGAAGGTGGCGTCGCCTTCGATCTGGGCGATCTGGGCCGCGGCGCCGCAGACCACCGAGGTGTTGTTGCCGCGGAAGTCCTTGCTCAGCACCAGCAGGTAGCGCGCTTCGACGATGCCATAGCCGAACTCGAACAGGCCGAAGCTGGTGTCGAAGTTGGTCTTGATGGTGTCGCTGGGGTTGAGCGCGTTGTCAGGCAACTCCACGGACGAGCCAGGGAACACTTCGTGCGCTGCGCCCACGCCGAAATGCCAGCCCTCGGGCTTGCCCCAGCGGTAGCCCAGTGCGGCCACGGCGGTGGTCTTGTTGCCATCGGGGAAGCTCTCTTTGGCCACGGTGCCCAGTTGCAGGTAGCCCAGGAAGCCCGATTCGTGCGCGGCGGTGACGGTGAACTCGGCACCGGGGCGGCGGTAGGTGTCCGACAGGCCATTGGTGCGCCGGTCGGTCAGCACCTTGGCTTCCATGTCGAGCGAGTAGGTCTGGATCTCGGGCTCACCGGGGGCAGCGGCGTGGGCGGCCGTGGCGGCGGCCAGCATGAGCGTGGTCAGCGTGGCCGACGTCATGGCAGAGAAGGTCAGGGTGGACTTCATGGCTTGTCTCCGGGAAAAGGTTGTTCGTGATGGTGGTGGTGTCAGTCAATGCGCCTTGCAGCCCGCAGGCAGCGTGGCCACGCGGCTCATCTCTTCGGTTTCGCCGAGGATCTCGGCGCCGATGTAAGCGCGCAGGGACAAGGTGTCCTTGTTGACGCGCACGGTGGCCTTGTAGTTCTTCTTGGTGCGCGGGTCGTGCACCCAGCCGTCGCGCCAGGCCTCGTCTTCGTACTTCCTGAGCTTGGCGATCATCAGGCCGCAGGTGTCCAGCGGGGTGCCCGCGTCCTTGTCCCACACGATGGTGGCGCACAGGGCGCCGGCGGGGTCGCTGCAGTCCTTGAACTCGATCACGGCAGCCTTGTCGGCGCTGAGCCAGAGGCCTTTGGCATCGTTGGGGCTGTGGGCTGCATGGGCCGCCAGGCTCGCAAGCATCCAGGCGACGGCCGTGACAAGGCCGACGATGGGCGAACGCTTCATCATCTACTCCAAACAAGACAGAGACGGCACCCGAAGGCGCCCGGGAAAAAATCGATCAGGCCTGGGCCGGGAACGCGGGCCACATGTCGGTGATGCGGCCTTGCTCGTACACGGCGATGTCGCCAAACTGCTGCAACACG
Organism: Aquabacterium sp.; assembly: GCA_016185075.1. Taxonomy (GTDB): domain Bacteria; phylum Pseudomonadota; class Gammaproteobacteria; order Burkholderiales; family Burkholderiaceae_C; genus Aquabacterium. The sequence goes on from JACPOH010000337.1 coordinate 5,314, forward strand.
GCCTCGCTTTGCGTGGGCCTCAGGAACACGAAGTCATCGGGGTGCAGGGCCTGCTTGCCCGATCCCAGCAAGATCTGCTGGTTGGACGATGGGCCGATCAGGCCGCTGGGGCTCAGGCCTGCGGGTGCCTCGGGCCTGGCCAGCCAGTGGCCGCCATAGATGAACAGGGCCTGGCGCTGGTTGGCATCCCACCAGCCCGCGGCAGCGCTGAGTGGCTCGACGCCATCGGGGGCCACGAAGCGCCCTGTCTTGAGCACCGGCGTGGCAATGAAGGCGGCGGGCTGCATGTCCGTCAGCAAGGGTGTGTCGAA
>JACPOH010000338.1 GCA_016185075.1 Aquabacterium sp.
CGAAGACATCATGGCGCTCGTCGATGACGAAGTTGCGAACGCCCATGCGCGCGTGCGTTTCGGCGCGCTTGAAGTCCGCGCGGGTTCAAAAGGCCCGCAAAGCGCCGAGCTTGAACTTGATGCCGAAGGGGGTCAGTTGGGGGCCGTAGGCACCAATGTGGCAGGCGGCGCAATCCTGGCCTGTCTGGCGTGCAAAGCTGGGAACGGCCTGGGCCTGGCTGGCCATCAGGCCCATGGCCAGGGGCACACTGGCCCACAGCGCCCTGAGCGCCAGTGAAGAATACTTGTTCATACTTGATCCTCTTGTCTCCGTGTCGTGGTGTGCGGCCGCGGTCAAGGTGCGGCCAGACTTGAACCCCTGCGGGCTGTCCTTGTCTTGAATGCGACATCAGGGATCGGAGAGGATCCTGGAAATGTGCATTCATCCCATTAGTCTAGGTTTGCAAGCTTTCCAAACCTTGATCTGACAGCGGGATGAATGTAAAGAAGGGTGAAGACGGGTCGTTAAACGGGCTATGGTTAAGAACGGTTCTCGATACGGATTGGGGTATCTACCTTGTTGGGCAAAGCCCACGGTGTCAGCTTGCTGCAGGCGACCCGAGTCCTGCGCGCCGAGCCTGACGCTCCAGCACCCGCTCGATCACATCCACCAGCACCTGGGTTTGCTGTTCGACCTCGATGTTGAGCCGGTCGCCCGCGCGGTACTGGAACAGGCCTGTGACGCGGATGGTCTCGGGGATGAGGTTGACACGGCAGTAGCCGCGTTCGGAATCGGCTTCGGCCAGAGTGAGGCTGCAGCCGTTGATCGACAGGAAACCGCGTGGAAACAGGTAATTGCGCCACGGGGCTCGCACATGCAGCTCGACGTGGGCGCGCGGGCCTTCCAGCACGATGGAGCTGATGCGCGCCGTGTCTGACACGTGGCCATACATGGCGTGGCCGCCGTTTTCGTCACCCTGGCGGGCCGAGCGCTCGATGTTGACCACATCGCCCACGAGCCGGTCGCCGAGGTTGGTGCGTTCCAGGGTGGCGTTGATGGCGTCGAACGACACCAGTTCGCCGTCAATCGTGACCACGCTGAGGCACACGCCGTCTACCGAGACGCTTGCGCCGATCTGCAGATCGCGCAGCAGCGCCTGAGGGATGCGCAGAGTGAGGTGCAAGCCGCTGACGGTTGGGGTGAGCGTCACGACGCGGCCGAGGCCCTGGACGATGCCGGTGTACATGGTCGAAAAATCCTGTGGTCAAGCCAATGCGGCATTATCGTTGCACCGCAGCAAGCCCAGCTTGAGAGTGGCGATGGGGGGGCGAGCGTGAAATATGGCCGATGCGTCGTTTCACAAGCCCTGAACAGGCCCGGTTTTCACCCGTGAAAGCGATTAACCATGTTGCTGCAGGCCCGCCTACACTGGCCGTGTATCCAGGTTTCCTGCTGCGCGGCGAGCCTGTTCGATCGTGGCCAGGCATGATGCGGTGCAGCAGACCTCAGGAGGTCGTGATGAACGCTCCGCTGCCGGCAGATGTGCTCAAGGCCCTGGCGACGCTGTCGCTGGACGACAAGTACGCACTTGATCGAGGCCAGGCCTTCATGAGCGGGATCCAGGCGCTGGTTCGCCTGCCCATCCTGCAACACACCCGAGACGCCATGGTGGGCCTCAACACCGCAGGCTTCATCAGCGGCTACCGGGGCTCGCCCTTGGGTGGTTATGACCAGGCCCTGTGGCAGGCGAAATCGCACCTGCAAAAGCACCACATCGTGTTCCAGCCCGGCGTCAACGAAGAGCTGGGCGCCACGGCGGTGTGGGGCACGCAGCAGCTGGCCTTGACCCCCGGTCCCCATCGCTTTGATGGTGTCTTCGGCATGTGGTACGGCAAGGGCCCCGGTGTGGACCGCTGCTCGGACGTGTTCAAGCACGCCAACATGGCAGGCACCTCGCAGTACGGTGGTGTGGTGGCCGTGGCGGGCGACGACCACACGGCCAAGAGTTCGTCTGTGGCGCACCAGAGTGACCATATCTTCAAGGCCTGCGGCTTGCCGGTGTTCTTCCCGAGCTCGGTGCAGGAGATCCTGGATCTGGGCTTGCACGCTTTTGCCTTGAGCCGTTTCTCCGGCTTGTGGTCCAGTCTGAAAGCCATTCAGGAAGTGGTGGAGTCGTCCAGCACGGTGTCGGTTGACCCTGACCGCGTGCGCATCGTCCTGCCCGAAGACTTCGTGATGCCTGAGGGCGGCTTGCACATCCGCTGGCCGGACACCCCCCTGGCGCAGGAAGCGCGCCTGATGGACTACAAGTGGTACGCGGCCCTGGCCTACATCCGTGCCAACCGCCTCAACCGCACGGTGCTGGACAGCGACAACCCCAAGCTGGGACTGATCGCCAGTGGCAAGGCCTACAACGACCTGCGCCAGGCGTTGCACGATCTGGGTCTGGACGACGACACCTGCCGGCGCATCGGCTTGCGCATCCACAAGGTGTCGGTTGTGTGGCCGCTGGAAGCCAGCAGCACGCGCGAGTTCGCCACGGGCTTGCAGGAGATCCTGGTCATCGAAGAGAAACGCCAGATGATCGAGTACCAGCTCAAGGAAGAGCTGTACAACTGGCGTGAAGACGTGCGCCCCAATGTGCTGGGCAAGTTCAGCGAGCCGGATGGTGATTTCACGGGTGGCGAGTGGTCCATGCCCAACCCGGCTTCACGCTGGCTGTTGCGGGCCAAGGCCGATCTCAACCCGGCCATCATTGCCAAGGCGTTGGCGCAACGCATCGACAAGCTCGGCTTGCTGCGGGACATGGAACCGGCCCTGCGCGAGCGCATCGCCGAGCGGCTGCGTGTGATCGAGGCCAAGGAGCAGGCCCTGGCTCATCAGGGAGTCAGCGTGGAGCGTGCGCCCTGGTTCTGCAGTGGTTGCCCGCACAACACCTCCACCCGTGTGCCCGAAGGCTCTCGCGCCATGGCCGGCATCGGCTGCCACTACATGGCCATGTGGATGGACCGCAGCACGGGCACCTTCACGCAGATGGGCGGCGAGGGCGTGAGCTGGGTGGGCCAGGCGCCGTTCACCGATGAGAAGCATGTGTTCGTCAACCTGGGTGACGGCACGTATTTCCATTCCGGCCTGCTGGCTGTGCGCCAGGCCATTGCGGCCAAGGTCAACATCACCTACAAGATCCTGTTCAACGACGCGGTGGCCATGACGGGTGGGCAGCCCATTGACGGCACGCTGTCTGTGCCCGCGATGACGCGTGAGTTGCATGCCGAAGGCGTGCGTCGCGTGGTTGTGGTCAGCGACGACCCGGACAAGTACCTGTCTGTCGATGACCTCGCGCCGGGCGTGCAGGTGTTTCACCGCGACGAGCTCGACCGCGTTCAGAAAGAGCTGCGCGAGGTCGAAGGCTGCACGGCCATCATCTACGAGCAGACCTGTGCCACCGAAAAGCGCCGCCGTCGCAAGCGCGGCACCATGCCCAAGCTGGCCAAACGCGTCGTCATCAACGAGCTGGTGTGCGAGGGCTGCGGCGATTGTTCGGTGCAGTCCAACTGCCTGAGTGTGGAACCGCTTGAAACCGAGTTCGGCCGCAAGCGCAAGATCAACCAGAGTTCGTGCAACCAGGACTTCTCGTGTGTGAAGGGTTTCTGCCCCAGCCTGGTCACCATCGAAGGCGGTCAGTTGAGGGCACCCAAGCCCAAGGAGGGTGCGCCTGACGTGAACAAGCTGCCTCCGATCCCCGAGCCAGAGCTGCCGAACGCGGCATCGGCTTATGGCATCGTGGTGGCCGGGATCGGTGGCACGGGCGTGATCACCATTGGCCAGTTGCTGGGCATGGCCGCACACCTCGAAGGCAAGGGCGCGGTGACGCAGGAGTCGGCCGGGCTGGCGCAAAAGGGTGGGGCCACCTGGAGCCACATCCAGATCGCGGACACACAAGACGCCATCTTCACCACCAAGGTGGGCATGGCCGAGGCTGACCTGGTGATCGGCTGTGATCCGATTGTGGCGGCGCACGCCAATACCGTGGCCGTGATGCGTCAGGGCCGCACGCGCGTGGCGCTCAACACGCACCACACGCCGACGGCCGCCTTGATGCACGATGCCAGCTGGCAGTTCCCGGCAGGCCATTGCGACCAGGTGCTGGCCGACGAGGTCAGTGTGCAAGCCATCAAGCGGCTGGATGCCGTGGCCTTGTCGACCCGCCTGCTGGGGGATGCCATTTACGCCAACCCGCTCATGCTGGGCTACGCTTGGCAGATGGGCTGGGTGCCCCTGAGCCTGGCTTCGCTGACCCGCGCCATCGAGCTCAATGCTGTGCAGGTGGAGCGCAACTTGACGGCGTTCGAATGGGGGCGCCGTGCGGCTCACGACCCAGTGTTCGTGGCCCGCATGAGCATGCCGGCGCAACCGGTGCAATGGGCCGCACGCCCCTTGCGTTATGGCAAGGAAGACCTGGATACGCTGGTGCAGCGCCGCATGATCTACCTGGCCGAGTACCAGAACGAGGCCTATGCCGAACGTTACCGTGCCTTTGTCGGGCGCGTGCGCCAGGCCGAGTCCACCTTGAGCAGCACGCGGCTCACCGAAGCGGTGGCGCGGCAGCTGTTCCGCCTGATGGCCTACAAGGACGAGTACGAGGTGGCTCGCTTGCTGACCTCACGCGCCTTCAAGGCCCAGCTCGATGAGCAGTTCGAGGGCGACTGGCGCATGGTGCTGCACCTGGCGCCACCTTGGCTGGGTGGTGCGAAGTCAGCGTCCGATCGTCCGCGCAAGCATGAGTTCGGGCCTTTCTGGCAGTGGGCCATGCGCGGGCTGGTGATGATGCGAGGTTTGCGGGGGACCTGGCTCGACCCGATGGGCTACAGCCGCGATCGCCGAGAAGACCGCGCCGTGCTGGCGCAATACATGGGCATGCTGGAGACCATCATGCGCAGCTTGAATGCCGGCAACCTCGACACCGCGTGCAAGGTGGCTGAGCTGGCTGACAAGATCAAGGGCTATGGCCCTGTGCGCCATGCCAACCTGGTCGCGGTGCAGAGTGAGTGGGCCAGGCTGATGGACGGGTTCGGCAAGGCCTGACGGCCATGTCCGCCCGTCGCCGCGTTGCTCAGCGGGCGCAGTCCAGGCCGTAGCGTTTTTTCATTTCCTTCACCTCGGCCTCGGGCGCACGCGCCAACTGGGCGCAGGTGGTGAAGTTGCCGCGCATGATGCGGGTGTCGGCTTCCGTGTACATCCAGTCCACCACGTCGGCGCGCTTGAAGGGCACCTGTTGCGAGAACTGGTACTTCTTGACGATGGTGGGCACAGCGCTGATCGTGCCTTTGTACCCGCCCTTGTCCAGGATGGTGAAGGGTGACGCCCAGACGTATTCCACCTTCTTGCCGTCGCGCAAGGCCACACGTACCGCGATGTTCGCGAAGTTGGGGTTGCGGGTGGAGACCGTCTTGATGAAGTCGTCGAACGTGGCTTGCGCCTTTTTGACGGCCGCCTTCATGGCGGGATCTTCGGGGTCGATTTCCAGCACTTCGTCGGCTTTGGCTGCAGCCTTGTCCTTGGTCTTGTCCTTGGCCGTTTCCTTCGCCTTTTGAGGCGCTGCCTTGTCGGGCGTGCTGGCTGCGGTGTCGGCGAGTGCGGTTGTGGCGCTCAGTGCGAGCAGACAGGCGAGGGCGAGGCTGTGGAGTCGGGTCATGTGCTTGGTTCAAGAATGCGCTGGCCCGAAGTCTACCCATCTCGGGTGGTGGTGGCCTCGCTGAAACCCCTGAGCCGGCAGCGGGAGAATCATGTGCTACGGCAGGATGAGGGCCCGAAATGGGCTAAGGTGCCCGCCATGACCAGCGCCGGCACCGTTCACGACCTTCGTCATTCGCACCGTAGCCAGGGGCTGCTTTTCGCCGTGCTGGGCGCGATTGCCTTTTCTGGCAAGGCCGTGCTGGCCAAGCTGATGTACCGCATGGGGGCAGACCCCTTTGCGGTCGTTGGCTTGCGCATGCTCATGGCCTTCCCGATGTTTCTGGCGATGGCCTGGTGGGCGGGCCGTGCTCAGCAGGCCGATGGTGGCGTGCATAGGCTCACCAGCCGGCAGTGGTGGCAGATCGTGGGCCTGGGCTTTTGCGGCTACTACCTGGCCAGTACGCTGGACTTCATGGGCTTGAAGTACATCAGCGCCAGTCTGGAGCGGGCCATCCTGTACCTCAACCCGACCATCGTGCTGATCCTGTCCGCGCTCTGGCTGGGGCAGGCCGTGCGCTTGCAGCAGGTGCTGGCGATGTTGTTGTCGTATGTCGGCGTGGTGATCGTGTGGATGCACGATTGGGACTCGGCCACGCTGGTGGCTGCAGGAGCCCATGATCTGGATGCCCATCGCGCCATCATGTTGGGGTCGGTGCTGGTGTTCTTGAGCGCCTTGTCGTACGCGATCTACCTCATGGGCAGCGGCCAACTCGTTCAGCGCTTCGGTTCCATGCGGCTGGTGGGGCTGGCCTCCTGTGCCGCATGCGGCATCGCCGTCCTGCAATGGTGGGCGGTGGCGCACCTGACGGATGGCGCACAAGGCCGGGTGGCCCACCTGCCCTGGCAGGCCTGGGCCTTGTCTGCCTTGAACGCCACTTGTTGCACAGTGCTGCCCGTGTGGCTGGTCATGCGAGGGGTGCAGTTGCTGGGCGCGACCATGGCCTCTCAGGCCGGCATGGTGGGCCCCTTGTCCACCATCTGGATGGCAGCCTGGTGGCTGGGTGAGCCCGTGACCTGGCGCCTGCTCGTTGGCACGGGCACGGTGTTGGTCGGCATCGTGATGCTGGCCCGCAGCAACCAGTCAGGCCAGGCTCAGGCGCAGGCCCTGACGCGGGCCAAGGCCTGAACCAGCGCTTGCACTTGTGCGGCAATGGCGGGTGGCAACGGCTGCGCACCGGCTTGCACTTGCGCGATGTACCGCGCCGTGTCCACTGCGGTGTGGCTGGCGGGCAGGTCGGGGAGGGTGGTCAACACCCCTTCCTCCGGTGCGAGGCTCAGTGCGGCGTCGTGCTGCCCTTGGATGAACATGTCGCACTTGGGCTGGCGGCGTGCGTCGGCCACGGGTTCGCCTTCGGTCCCGCGCATCAGCATGGCGTTGGCGTGGGTGTGCTGCAAGAAGGCACGCAGAGAATGCGCGTATTCCGGGTGAGTATGGTTGACCACCCGGACGCTCGCGACCTGGCTTGCCAGGTCTGCAAACGGGTCCAGCAGTTTGGCCACAGCGTGGCCAGGGTTGCGCAAGCCGATGGTCCAGCGGACAGCCAGCAGCTTGTCCATGGCCGGGCACAGGTCGGCGATGTCCATGAAAGCTGGCAAACCCGCTTGCCAGGCTGCGGCCAGTTCACCGGCGTCGCGCACCACGGGTAGCGACGCCGCGCTGAAGACCTGGGCCGTGGTCACGCGGGTGGGGTCTACGC
>JACPOH010000339.1 GCA_016185075.1 Aquabacterium sp.
CCCTGGTCGTTCTTGAACTCTTCCAGGGGCACGTAGGCTTCGGACTTCAGGCCGGCGTTGACGACCACGAAGTTGTGTTCGACGGCCACCACCTCAGCGGTGATGACTTCGCCCGTGCGCATGTTGGCACGTTGCAGCGACTCTTCAAAAAGGGCGGCAAAAGATTCAGACATGGAGTTTCCTGTGCCGGCGGGTGCCAGCGGTAACGCTCGGGTCGACAGGAACGACCAGAACGGGTTGGGTTGAAGAACATGACGTCCGGGCCGCCTTGCAGCAGCCCCGATCACTCAAGCGCCTGCCTGGCAGCATGCGCCGGAAGTCACAGCCTTTTGGTAAAGACCCCCGTGGCGTGTCAATGACTTCAGTCAGTGACGAACGATCACATGAGGCCAGCCCGCGACCCACATCCCGAGCACCGTTTCCACCGATTGTTCGATGGTCCAGGCCGAGTTGTCGATCTTCTGGGCGTCTGGGGCAGGCACCAGGGGCGATACGGCGCGGGTACGGTCCCGCAGGTCGCGCGCTTCTAGGTCTGCACAGATCTCATCGAGATTAGCAGAAATCCCTTTTGAAATCAATTGGTTATATCGGCGTTCCGCCCGTTCCTTGACGGATGCCGTCAAAAACACCTTCAGCGCAGCGTCGGGAAAGATCACCGTGCCCATGTCGCGGCCGTCGGCCACCAGGCCGGGCAGGCCCCGGAAAGCCTTCTGCAACTCGACCAGGGCCTGGCGTACGCCAGGGAAAACGGACACGCGGGAGGCGGCCTGACCGATGTCTTCGCGGCGGACCAGTTCACCCACATCGCGTTGGTCGACCCAGATGTGTTCCCGATCAAAACGCAGGGAGATGGCGTAGCCCAGCTGGCGTGCCAGGGCCTCCAGGCCTTCGGCGTCGTCCAGGCTGATGCCGCGCTCGGTGGCCAACAGGCCGGTGACCCGGTAGAGCGAGCCTGAATCCAGGAACTGGTAGCCCAGGCGGGTGGCCAGGGCGCTGGCCAGCGTGCCCTTGCCGGAGGCGGTGGGGCCATCCACGGTGATCACGGGGATCAGGGAAATCCTGGCCCTCGACCACCGTGGCGCCGAGCTTGCGCAGCTCGCAGGCCATCGCGGCGATGCGGTCGGTTTCCTTGACGCGCCAGCTGGCGATGTTGCGCAGGCGGGTGGTGCCTTGTGCGTACAGCGCCATGACGGCCAGGGTCATGGCCGCGTCGGGGATGTGGTTGCAATCCATGTCCACCGCCTGCAGGGGCCAGTCGCCGCGGCGAACCTCCAGCCAGTTCGGGCCACTGGTGACATGGGCACCCATGGCCTGGGCGGCCTCGATGAAACGGATGTCACCCTGGATGGAGGCTTCGCCCACGCCTTCGATGCGCACGGGCATGGCACGGCCGGCAATGGCGCCGGCGGCGATGAAGTAGGACGCCGAAGAAGCGTCGGCCTCGACGTGGATTTCGCCCGGCGACTGGTAGCGGCTGCCTTGTGGGATGACAAAGCGCTCCCAACCCTGGCGTTCCACCTGGATGCCGAAGCGCGCCAGCAGGTTCAGGGTGATCTCGATGTAGGGCTTGGAGATCAGCTCGCCCACGACCTCGATCGTCAGCGCCTGATCGTGCGAGACCAGCGGCAGGGCCAGCAGCAAGGCCGTGAGGAACTGGCTGGAGACATCGCCGCGCACCTTGATCGGCGCCGACAGCTTGAGTTGGCCACCTGAGAGCCGCAGCGGCGGGTAGCCTTCCTTGCCCGTGCACTCGATGTGGCAGCCCAGCGGTCGCAGCGCATCCACCAGGTCACCAATGGGGCGTTCGTGCATGCGCGGCACACCCGAGAGCGTGAACACGCCGCCTTGTGTGGCCGATAGCAGGGCCAGTGCGGCGGTCAGCGGGCGCATGGCGGTACCCGCATTGCCCAGGAACAGGTCGGCCTGCAGCACGGACAACTTGCCGGCCAGGCCGGTGATGCGCACCGTGTCGCCGTCCTGGTCCAGATCGCAGCCCAGCGCACGCAGGCTTTCCAGCATCACGCGGGTGTCGTCAGAAGCCAGCAGGTCGTGCACGACCGTGGTGCCCTCGCTCAGGCCTGCCAGCAGCAGCACGCGGTTGGAGATGCTTTTGGAGCCGGGCAGGCGCACGGTGCCACCTGCGGACAGCAGCGGCGGGAGATCAAGGAAAGCGGTGGTGTACATGCAGAGCGGTTCGCGTGGCGGGCCGAGGTGGTCTTATTGGCGCGTGACAGACGGCTTCGTGCCCAGTTGCCACTGGCTGCGGGCGTCAGAGGCGGTCTGGATCTGCTCTTCGAGCGCCGGGCCGTTCCAGTCGCGCATCTGGCGTTCCATCTGTTCCTCGGTTTGCTGCAATGGCGTCAGGATGACCTTGCGGCCCTGGTACAGCGCGGCATCCGCGTGTTCGATGCCGGCGACTTCACGGCCCGCGATCGGGTGCGCAGGCACGAAGGAGGGCAGGCGCTCTTTCAGCACGCGGCGCGCGGCATCCACCACATCACGCTTGGTCGAGCCCACGTCCATGAACAGCACGCCCGGGTCCACCAGATGGCGGATGGCCTTGAACGTGCCTTCACTGGCGGCCACGGGCACGGCGATCAACACGATGTCGGAGCCGGACACGGCCAGCAGCGCCGATTCGGCGGCCACATCGATCACGCCCAGCCTACGGGCTTTCTCGACGGTGGACGGCGACTTGCTGTAACCCACGACCCGCTTGACCAGGCCGGCCTTCTTGAGCGCCAGCGCGAACGAGCCGCCCATGAGGCCGCAACCGATCAGGCCGAGTTGGTTGAACATGATGCGAAATCCTGAAGAAGCGATCAGTGCACGTCCAGCGGGAAGCTGCCGAGCACTTTGAAGAGAGAGCATTGGGCGCGCAGCGCGTCCAGCGCGGCAGCCACATTGTCCTGCGCGGGGTGCCCGGCCAGGTCGATGAAGAACACGTATTCCCACTGGCCCGAGCGCGCCGGGCGTGACTCGAAGCGGGTCATGGACACGCCATGCTGCTTCAGCGGCACCAGCAGATCGTGCACGGCGCCGGGGCGATTGTCCACCGATACGGCCAGGCTGGTGCAGTCATGGCCGGTTGGCGCGGCTGGCGTGTGGGCGTCCACATGCGTGACCACCACGAAGCGCGTGCGGTTGTGGGCCTCATCCTGAACGGCACGCTGCACCACGTGCAGGCCGTATTGCGAGGCGGCACGTTCGCTGGCCAGGGCGGCGATGCTGGCGTCCTCGCCGGCCATGCGGGCGCCTTCGGCGTTGCTGGACACGGCACGGCGCTCCACGCCTGGCAGGTTCTGGCTGAGCCAACCCTGGCACTGCGCCAGCGCCTGCGGATGGGCAGCCACCACCTTGATGCCGTCGCGGCCGGGCTCCTTGCGCAGCAGGTTGTGCGTGACCAGCAGGCTGGTTTCACCCACGATGGTCAGCGGCGACTGCAGCAGCAGGTCCAGAGAGCGGGCCACCACGCCTTCGGTCGAGTTTTCGATGGGCACCACGCCGAAGTCGGCCGAGCGGGCCGATGTGGCGCGGAAGACCTCGTCGATCGAGGGGCAGGCCAGGGGCTCGATGGAGGAGCCGAAGTAGTTCAGGGTGGCCTGTTCGCTGAAGGTGCCGATGGGGCCCAGGAAGGCCACGCGCTGGCGCGCTTCGAGCGAACGGCAGGCCGACATGATCTCGCGCCAGATGGGCGCGATGCTGTCGGCCAGGATGGGGCCGGGGTTGCGGTTCTTGACGCGGTCGATCACCTGGGCTTCGCGGTCCGGGCGGAACACAGGCGAGCCGTCGATTTTCTTGACCTCGCCGACCGCCTGGGCCAGCTTGGCGCGCTCATTGAGCAGTTTGAGCAACTGCTGATCGACCACGTCGATGCGCACGCGCAGATCGGCCAGTTGCTCGTCAACGGGCCGGCCATCGGGCTGGAAATGATCGGGGGCTTGATCAGCCATGGCTTGCGGCAAAGTCCTTCATGTAGGCGACCAGGGCCTGCACGCCGGCAACCGGCATGGGGTTGTAGATCGAGGCACGCATGCCGCCCACGCTCTTGTGGCCCTTGAGCTGGAGCAGGCCTGCGGCCTTGGCGCCCGCCAGGAAAGCGTCGTTGAGTTCGTCCTTGGGCAGGAAGAAGGGCACGTTCATGCGCGAGCGGCAGTTGGCCGCCACCTTGTTCACATAGAAGCCGGAGGCGTCGATGTAGTCGTACAGCAGTTTGGCCTTGGTGAGGTTGCGTGCCTCGATGGCCGCCAGGCCAGTCAGCTCGCCCTGGGGGGTCGATTCGCGCTGGCGCTTGATCCACTGGAACACCAGCCCAGCCAGGTACCAGGGATAAGTGGGGGGCGTGTTGTACATCGAGCCGTTGTCGGCCACGATCTTGTAGTCAAAGGCCGAAGGCGTGATGGGCAGGGCATGGCCGATCAGGTCTTCGCGCACGATCACCAGTGTCAGGCCCGATGGGCCGATGTTCTTCTGGGCGCCGGCATAGGCCAGGCCCACGCGCGACCAGTCCACGGCGCGCGAGCAGATGTGCGACGACGCGTCGAGCACCAGCGGGGCCTTGCTGCCCAGCGCGGCCAGATCGGGCAACTCGTGCATCTCGACACCGTGGATGGTCTCGTTGCTGCACACGTGCACGTAGGCCGCGTTGTCGCTGATCTTCCAGCTGCCGTAGGCGGGCAGGGTGGTGTGGTGGTCGGCTTCGTTGGTGGCCGACACATGCACTTCGCAGTACTTGCGGGCCTCCTTGGCCGACTTGACCGACCACGAACCCGTGATCACGTAATCAGCCCGGCCGCCTCGCGACAGGTTCATCGGCACGATGGCGTTTTCAGCGATCGCACCACCCTGCATGAACAGGACCTTGAAGTTCGCGGGGATGCTCAGGATCTCGCGCAGATCGGCCTCGGCCTGTTCGGCAATCGAGAGGAACTCCTTGCCGCGGTGGCTCATCTCCATGACGCTCATGCCCGAGCCATGCCAATCCAGCATCTCGCTGGCAGCCTGTTGCAGGACTTCGTCCGGCAGCACGGCCGGACCGGGGGAGAAATTGAATGGGCGGGTCATGAGCGGCTAAAGGACGGATCGGTGGCGAAAACCGCCATTACTTCTTGGCGGCGGGCTTGGCGGCCGGGGCAGGCGCGGGGGCCGATGCGCCGCCACTGAGTTTGCCGCCAGTGGCTGCATCCAGGATCTTGCGCACATTGGCATCCAGCTGCTGCAGCTTGGGGGTCACCTGCGGGCGGGCGTCGTTGACGACCTTCTCCATCAGGCCCTGCGTGGCCTCGGGCATCAGGCTCTGGTACTTCTTGAAGGCGGGCGATTCCAGCAGCGCAGCCAGTTGCTTGAGCTCGTCTTCAGAAAACTTTTCTTCCAGGATGGGGCCGACCACGCTGGGCGCCAGTTTGGTGGCCGAAGCGCGGAAGATGGGCGCAGCCGATTCGATGTACTTCTTGATCTCTGCGTCGATCTGTTTGGCGGTGGCGTCCCGTTTGTCTTCGGGCACGGCCTGGGCCATGATCGGGCGCACGCCGGCG
>JACPOH010000340.1 GCA_016185075.1 Aquabacterium sp.
GGTCGATCGGGGCCAGGTGTGTATGGCGCAACTGTTCCCACAGGCTGGCGGCCACGTGGCCACCGTCGCGCATGCTGATGCTGGCGCAGCCGATCATGGTGTCCAGATCGTTGCGGACCATGAACTCGGCCAGGGCGCCCCACAGCGCCATGATGGCGCCGCCGTTGCGGTGGTCGGGGTGCACGCAGGAGCGGCCCAGCTCCACCATCTTGCCGCGCAGGGGGCGCAGGCGGGTCAGGTCGAATTCGGTTTCGCTGTAGAGGCCGCCCACGCGCCTGGCGGCGTCGGGCGTCATCACGCGGTAGGTGCCGATGACCTCACCGGGCTCGCCGTTGTCGGAACTCAGGCGTACCAGCAGGTGCTCGCAGTAGCTGTCGAACAGGTCGATGTCGTGGCCCTCGGGGCTGCCGGGGGGCACGCTCAGGCGGGCGCCCATTTCGCCTGCGAAGATGTCGTACCTCAGGCGCTGCGCTGCACGAACATCTTCTTCAGTGCGAGCCCAAACGACCTCCAGGGCCTGGCGATGCCTGGGGGCGTGGGCTTGTTGAGGCGCTGAGCTCGGGTGAAGTGACCTCCGTGCGGCACGGGACTCGGCCGAAAGCGAGGACAGGTCTGCCATGGGCAGGGTGGGCAGGGGCAGGTCACGCATCGTCATCTCCAGTCGTTTGGACGTCGTGGACAGGAGATGGCAGTGTTGGTGGCGGCGGTGACGCTGCCGTGAACTTGTCATGACAGTTGCATGACGCGTGGTCTGAGCGGACTGCCGTATTTGATCCGCGTTAATCCTCATGACAAATCCTGAAACACGAGTCAAGGGCGCGCTGCTAGGATGCGGTGTATGAGCATCCAGATTTTTGGCTTGCCGGTTTCCCGAGGTGTGGCCATTGGCCGCGCCGTGCTGGTGGCATCCAGCCGGGTAGACGTGCCCCACGTGTTCATCGATCCCTCCTTGATCGATGAGGAAGTGGTGCGCCTGTTGAAGGCGCGCGATGTGGTGGCCGAGGAATTTGACGCGCTCAAGCGCGATCTGCCCGCTGACGCGCCAGCCGAGCTGGCCGCCCTGCTGGACGTGCACCAGATCCTGCTGCAGGACGAAGCCCTGATCGGCGCGGCCGCCGACTGGATCCGCCAGCGGCACTACAACGCCGAATGGGCGGTATCGGCCCAGCTCGAGGTGCTGGCGCGCCAGTTCGACGAGATGGAGGACCCCTACATCCGCGAGCGCAAGGCCGATCTGGAGCAGGTGGTCGAGCGGCTGTTGCGCAGCCTCAGCCGTGGTGAGCCCTCGGCGGTGCCGGACGCCAACCGGGCCAACGCCCAGGACTTCGGCGGCGACGAGCCACTGGTGCTGGTGGCCAATGACATCGCCCCGGCCGACATGCTGTCGTTCAAGCGCAGCGTGTTCAAGGGCTTCGTGACCGATGTGGGTGGCAAGACCTCGCACACGGCCATCGTGGCCCGCAGCATGGACATCCCGGCCGTGGTGGGTGCCCGCCAGGCCAGCAACCTGATCCGCCAGGACGACTGCATCATCATCGATGGCGACGCCGGCCTGGTGATCGTGGACCCGTCTCCCATCGTGCTGGAGGAGTACCGCTTCCGCCAGCGCCAAAGCGAGCTGGAGCGCAGCCGCCTGGCCCGTCTGCGGCACACGCCCGCCGTCACCCTGGATGGAGAGCGCGTGGAGTTGCTGGCCAACATCGAGATGCCGGAAGACGCACCCGGTGCGCTGGAGGCCGGTTCGGTAGGCGTGGGCCTGTTCCGCAGCGAGTTCCTGTTCATGAACCGGGGCGGGAACCTGCCTGACGAGGAAGAGCAGTACGACGCCTACCGGCGCGCGGTTGAGGCCATGAAGGGCCTGCCGGTGGTGATCCGCACGGTCGACATCGGCGCGGACAAGCCGCTGGAGGGCATGTCGGCCAGCGAGTTGCGGCACGAATCCGTGTTGAACCCAGCGCTGGGTTTGCGTGCCATCCGCTGGAGTCTGGCCGAACCCAGCATGTTCCGCCGGCAATTGCGCGCGCTTTTGAGGGCTTCGTATCACGGGCCGGTCAAGATCATGATCCCCATGCTGGCCAGCCAGCGCGAGATCCAGCAAACGCTGGACAACATCGCCCACGCCAAGCGGCAGCTGACCGAATCAGGCAAGCCCTTTGGCGAGGTGGAGCTCGGCGCGATGATCGAGGTGCCAGCGGCGGCCTTGACCTTGCCGATCTTCATGCGCCATTTTGATTTCGTGTCCATCGGCACCAACGACCTGATCCAGTACACCCTGGCCATTGACCGCGCGGATGAGGCTGTGGCCCATCTGTACGACCCCTGGCACCCGGCTGTGCTGCACTTGATCCAGTCCACCATCACGCAGGCGCGTGCGGCCGGCAAGGGTGTGAGCGTGTGCGGCGAAATGGCCGGTGACCCGGCCTTCACCGAGCTGCTGCTCGCCATGGGGCTGCGCAGCTTCTCGATGCACCCCTCGCAGATTGCGTCGGTCAAGCAGCGTGTGCTGCGGGCCGACACGAGACGCCTGGCACCTCTGGTCGCGGGTGTGCTGCAAAGCGAGGACCCCGAAGCCGCCTGCCAGGAGGCCTTCGCGCACGCCGGCACGGCTCAGGCGGCGCCCCGCGTGATGTCGGCGGTGTGATCAGCGTGCGCTGAGCAGTTCCCAGCGCTCCAGCAGGCCCATCAGCTCTTCGTCGATGCTTTCGACGCGCGCGTGCATGGCCGCCACGTTGGCGCCTTCCTTGCGGTAGATGTCGGGATCGGCGAGCTGCTTGTTGAGCTCGGCTTGTTCTGCCTCCAGAGCCTCGATGCGGCCGGGCAGTTCGTCCAGCTCGCGCTGCTCCTTGTAGCTGAGCTTGCGCTTCGGTTGTGCAACCACGGGCGCAGCAGGCGCCACGGGTGCAGCCGTGTCCGCCGCCACGGTCACAGGGGTGCGTGTGTTCGCTTCGGGCGATTGTTTGACCGCGGTGGCGATCGTGGCAGCACCCGGCTTGCCCGCCGAGATGGCCTTGGCGCGCCGAGACTGGATCAGCCAGTCTTCCACGCCGCCCTCGTATTCGCGCCAGGCGCCTTCGCCTTCGGCCACCAGGGTGCTGGTGACCACGTTGTCCAGGAAGCGCCGGTCATGGCTGACCAGGAACACGGTGCCGGGGTACTCGTCCAGCAGGTCTTCCAGCAGATCCAGTGTGTCGATGTCCAGGTCGTTGGTGGGTTCGTCCAGCACCAGCACATTGGAAGGTTTGGCAAACAGGCGCGCCAGCAGCAGGCGGTTGCGCTCACCGCCGCTGAGGGTGCGCACGGGCGAGTTGGCGCGGGCCGGCGAGAACAGGAAGTCCTGCAGATAGCCCATCACGTGCTTGCGCGAGCCATTGATCTCGATCCACTCGCTGCCCGGGCTGATGAAGTCGGCCAGGGTGGCGTCCAGATTGAGGTTGTCGCGCATCTGGTCAAAGTAGGCCACGTTGAGGTTGGCGCCTTGTTTGACCGTGCCACTGTCGGGCGGCAGCTCGCCCAGGATCATCTTCAACAGCGTGGTCTTGCCCGCGCCATTGGGGCCGACCAGGCCG
This sequence comes from Aquabacterium sp., assembly GCA_016185075.1. Lineage (GTDB taxonomy): Bacteria > Pseudomonadota > Gammaproteobacteria > Burkholderiales > Burkholderiaceae_C > Aquabacterium. The sequence continues at coordinate 3,567 of JACPOH010000340.1, forward strand.
ACCTTGTCACCGCGCAGGATGGTGCCCGTGAAGCCCTTGACGACGGCACGGCCGTTGTAGCTCTTGCTGACGTTGTCCAGCTCGGCCACGATCTTGCCGCTGCGGTCACCTTGCGAGACTTCCATCCGGGCGCGGCCGACCACATCGCGGCGGGCGGCTCGGGCCTCACGCAGATCGTGCAGGCGCTTGACGCGCGCCACCGAACGCGTGCGGCGGGCTTCCACACCCTTGCGGATCCAGACCTCTTCTTGCGCCAGCAGCTTGTCGAAGCGCGCGTTGGCCAGGGCTTCGTCAGCCAGTTGCTGTTCCTTGAGCGTCTGGTAGGCGGCGAAGTTGCCGGGGTAGGAGCGCAGGATGCCGCGGTCCAGTTCGACAATGCGGGTGCACACGTTGTCCAGGAAGGCGCGGTCATGCGAGATCAGCACGATGCTGCCCTTGAAGGCCACCAGCAGTTCTTCCAGCCAGGTGATGGCATCCAGATCCAGGTGGTTGGTCGGTTCGTCCAGCAGCAGCACATCGGGGCTGGCCACCAGAGAGCGGGCCAGGGCCACGCGCTTCTTGGTGCCGCCCGACAGACCATCGATGGGCAGGTCGGCGTCCAGGTGCAGGCGCTGCAAGGTCTCGTCGACGCGTTGTTCCCAGTTCCAGCCGTTGCGCGCTTCGATGAAGGTCATCAGCGCGTCCAGGTCATCGCCCTCGGCATGGGCCTCGAAACGTTCGCGTGCCGCCTTGACGTCGGCCAGGCCTTCGCTGACCGTGCTGAACACCGTTGCACCCTCTGAAAAACTGGGCTCCTGCGGCACGTAAGACACCTCGATGCCGCTCTGGATCTGCAGTTGCCCGTCATCGGGCTTTTCCAGTCCGGCCATGATCTTGAGCAGGGAGGACTTGCCCGTGCCATTGCGGCCGATCAGGCCGACACGCTCGCCGGTTTCCAGCGAGAACGCAGTGTGGTCGAGCAGGGCGACGTGGCCAAATGCCAGGCAGGCATCGCTCAGGGTCAAAACAGCCATGTGAAATCCAGTCAGGGGGCAACCCGATATTGTCGCTGCTCAGGTGACAATGCGTGCATGCTGCCGTGGAAGTACCTGCGTTGGACCATCTGGGCGTGGCTGGCAAGCGTGTTGCTCTTGCCCGGCCTGCATGGTGCCGCCCTGGCCGCCCCCGTGGCGCATGCGGTGCTGGATGCCAATGCCCTGCCGCCTGTCCCGCTGGCACAGGACGCCGTCACCACGCTGGATGGCGCCTGCATTCTGCCTGGCAGTGACATGCCACCAGGGCCGCAGGCCGCCTGGCAACACGTGGCCTTGCCCCATGTCTGGCAAGACACGCATGCGGCTTACGAGGGGGCCATGTGGTACCGCTTTCGTGTGACGATGCCCCGCATCCCCGGGGGCTTGTGGGCCGTGTATGTGCCGCGCGCTGTCATGAACGCGCAGGTCTGGGTCAACGGGGTGCCCATGGCTTACACGGGCTCGATGAGCAAGCCGGTGACGCGCAACTGGTACACGCCTTTGCTGGTGCAGGTGCCCACGGGGCTCTGGCGCGAGGGCGACAACGTCATCCACATCAAGGTGGTCAGCGGCTACAAGAGCCGCGATGGCCTGTCGCTGGTGTCGGTGGGCCCGCTGGCGATGCTCGAGGGCCCCTACAAGACCCGCCTGTTCCTGCAGATGGACGGGGCCTACTTCGCCAACACGGCCGTGCTGGCACTGGGCGCTTTCATGATGATCGCCTGGTTGCGTGATCGCGATCAGCTTGCGATCGGCTACCAGGGGGCGTCCGCGCTCCTGTGGGGGGTTGGCAATGCGGCCTACCTTGCCGCGCACCCATTTTTCGACGATGTGGTCTGGGTCACGCTGTCCATCAGTTGCATGGTCTGGTCGGCCCTGGCCATGGCCCTGTTTTTCCGGCGCTTTGTCGGGCGGCGTTCGCGGATGGTCGAGCGAAGTGTCCTGGCCTTGATGCTGGTGACGCCTGTGTGGGCCTGGTTGAGCTCATCGGTCTACGTGGTGGCCTTGGGCTATGGGTTGGCGTACCTCATCTTCATGATCTGCATGATGCAGGCGATCCATGGCGTGGTGATGTCCCGCCGTCGCGACGGGGTCTGGCTACTGGCAGGTTGCGCCCTGCTGGTTCCGGCAGCGGCCCACGACGTGGCCTTCCAGATTAACCTGCTGCCGTTCGATGCCGTCTACACGCTGCCCTTTGTGGGCCCGATCATGATGGCGTGCATCTTCTATGTGCTGGCCGGCGACTATGCGCGCTCACGCCGGGCGCTCAACAGGCTCAATGGCAGCCTCGCGGAGACGCTGGCCCAGCGAGAGGCGGCCTTGCGTGAGAGCTTCGCGCGCCTGGCTGAGCTGGAGCGTGCCCAGGCCGTGTCGGCGGAGCGCAGCCGCATCCTCCGGGACATGCACGATGGCGTGGGGGCGCACCTGACATCTGCCTTGAGGCAACTTCAGCCGCCACGCGATCAGGGTGTGGACCTTGGCCTGGTGACCCAGACGCTGCGTGATTCGCTGGACCAGCTCAAGTTGTCCATCGATGCCCTGTCCTTGCAGGAGGGCGATGTGGTGGGCCTGCTGGCCAGTTTGCGCTTTCGCATCACGCCGCGTTTGAAGGCCGCAGGGCTCGATTTGCTGTGGGATGTGGCGGACCTGCCGCCTTGGCCAAAGGGGCATGCGCCCGCCTTGCGGCAACTGCAGTACATCCTGTTCGAGGGCTTGTCCAATGTGCTGCAACACTCGGGTGCCACGCGCCTGACCTTGTCTGCCCGTGCCGAGCCTGAATGGCTCCAGGTCAGCCTGATTGATAACGGGCGTGGCTGGAGTGGTGAAGGCGAGGGGCAGGGCTTGCAGACCATGCGCGCCCGCGCCCATGTGATCGGGGCCCGGATTGCATTTCTGACGAGGCCTGAGGGCGGTGCCGAGCTTCGCGTGAGCCTGCCTCTGGCCGTTGATGAGCAGCCTCGCTCCGAGGCTGACGGTGGCATTGATTTATCCTCTGCGGCATGAGTTCATTGGCCACACAAGAAGTCTGGACCGTGGTACTGGTTGAAGACAACCAGGCCACCAGAGCCTTTCTCGAAACCTGCGTGAGGGGGCATGGGCAGTTGCGCCTGGCGGCTTCCTTCGCGACCTTGGCGTCAGCGCGGGCCTGGTTTGCGCAGCAGGGTGCCGATCTGCTGCTGGTGGACCTGGGCTTGCCAGATGGCAGCGGCCTTGATTTGATGCGCGACGTGCGTCAACGCTGGCCGCATTGCGACATGCTGGTGGTCTCCATGTTTGGCGACGAAGAAAATGTGCTGGCCAGCATCGAAGCGGGGGCCGTGGGCTATGTGCACAAGGACGACGAGGCCGCCGACATCGCCGACACCCTGCTGGCGGTCAAGCGAGGGGCTTCACCCATTTCGCCGATGATCGCGCGGCATCTGCTGCGGCGCATGCAACCGGCGCCGCAGGCAGCACAGGCGCTGACGCAGGCAGAGCCCGCCGTGGCCGTGCCGCAGCCGCTTCACCTGGAGGCCAGCTCGCCCATCGTGCTCAGCCGTCGCGAGCAGGAGGTGCTGGAGTTCATCGCACGCGGCTTCTCTTACGCCGAAATCGCGCGCCAGCAAGGCATCACCGTGCACACGGTGCAGACCTACATCAAGAAGCTCTACGGCAAGCTGGCGGTGCACTCGCGCAGCGAGGCCGTGTACGAGGCCAACCGGCTCGGCCTGCTCAACCACTTCGGCAGCCAGTTCAAACGCCAGCCCTGAGGTCGGCTCGACCCGTCTTCACGCTTGAAGGCGAGCCTCCAGCGCGTCCATGAAACGCCTGGCCACATCCCAGCCCGTTTGCTGCGTGATCTCCTGGAAGCAGGTCGGGCTGGTGACGTTGATCTCGGTGAGCTGTTCACCGATGATGTCCAGGCCTACCAGCAGCAAGCCACGTTCGGCCAGGATGGGGCCCAGATGGCGCGCGATGGCCCAGTCCGATTCGCTCAAGGGCTGGGCCACCCCCTTGCCGCCTGCGGCCAGGTTGCCCCGCACTTCACCACCTTGAGGGATGCGTGCCAGCGCATACGGCACCGGCTCGCCATCGATCAGCAGCACGCGCTTGTCGCCCTGTGCGATGGCGGGCAGGAACTTCTGCACCATGATGGTCTGCTGGCCGTCCTTGGTGAGCGTCTCGGCAATGCTGCCCAGGTTCAGGCCGTCTTCCTTCACACGGAAGATGCCCATGCCGCCCATGCCGTCGAGCGGTTTGAGGATGATGTCCCCATGCGTGGCGTGAAAGGCCCGCACGGCATCGATGCTGCGCGTCACCAGGGTGGGCGCGATGTAGAGCGGGAATTCGAGGATGGCCAGCTTTTCGGGGTGCTCGCGCAGGGCCTGCGGCTTGTTGAACACCTTGGCACCTTCGCGCTCGGCCTGCGTGAGCAGGTGCGTGGTGTAGAGGTACTCGGCATCGAAGGGCGGGTCCTTGCGCATCAGCACGGCGTCCATGCTGGCCAGCACGATCTCGGCTGCTTCCTGCTCTTCAAACCAATCGTGCGCGTCACCTGTCAGGCTGATGCGGCGGGATGCGGCTTGGACCTGACCCCCGCGCTGCCAGACGATGTCCTGCTGCTCACAGGCCCACAGTTCGTGGCCTCGTGCGGCTGCCTCGCGCATCATCGAGAAGGTGCTGTCCTTGTAGGTTTTGAACGTGTGCAGCGGGTCGGCGACGAAGAGCAGCTTCATGGTCAGTCGGTGTCGTTGGCGGGGCGATGGCGGAAGTTTTCCACGAACAGCGTGAGCGTGCCGGCCACCAGCCCCCAGAAGGCCGAGCCTACGCCCAATATGGTCACGCCAGACAGCGTCACGAGAAACGTGATAAGCGCGGCCTCGCGGAAGCGGTCTTCTCGCAAGGAGGCCGCCAGCCCGCTGGCAATGGTGCCCAGCAAGGCCAGGCCGGCCACACCCATGATCAGCGCCGTGGGGAAAGCATTGAGCAAGCCAGCCACGGCCCCGCCCAGCAGCCCCATGACGATGTAGAAAAGCCCCCCCATCACCGCGGAGGTATAACGCTTGGCCTGGTCCGCATGCGCATGCGGGTTGAGCACGATGGCCGCGGTGATGGCGGCCAGGTTGAAGGTGTAGCCCCCGAACGGGGCCAGCACCATGGTGGCCACACCCGACCAGCTCATCAAGGGCGACACCGGCGCCGCATAGCCTGATACCCGAATGGCCGACACCCCGGGTACCGCCTGCGAGGCCATGGTCACGATGAACAAGGGCAAGCCCATGCCGATGACGGCGTGCCATGACCATTGCGGGGTGACCCACACCGGTCTGGCCCAGCTGACAGCCAGCGCCTGGGTGTTGAGCAGGCCTTGAACGGCAGCCAGGCTGGTGCCCAGCAGCAACACGCCCAGCACGGCATAACGCGGCCACCAGCGTTTGCCCACCAGATAAGTCAGCAGCATGGCCACCACCAGCGCAGGGTGTGTGGTGGCGCCTGCAAAGGCCATCAGCGCGAACTTGGCCAGGATGCCCGCCAGCAAGGCTGAAGCCAGTGCCACGGGGATGCGGTCCATGATGCGCTCGAACCAGCGCGTCACGCCGCACAGCCACATCAGCACGCCGCAAACCAGAAAGGCCCCGGTGGCCTCACCCAGCGAAATACCCGTGGCCGCGCTGGCGATCACGGCGGCACCCGGGGTGGACCAGGTGATCAGGATGGGGATGCGCGTCCACAGCGACAGACCGATGGTGGTCACGCCCATGCCCACACCCAAGGCGAGCACCCAGGAGCTCACCTGATCCGGCGTGGCGCCCAATGAGCGCGCCGCATGGAAGACCAGCGCGATGGTGCTGGTGAAGCCCACCAAGGTGGCGACAAAACCAGCCGAAACGGCTGCGGCAGACAGGTCGCGCAGCACGTGGGGCGTGGATGGCGCGTGCTGGCTCAGATCTCGACCTTGGAGCCCAACTCGACCACACGGTTGGTGGGCAGGCTCAGGAAGTCTGCCGCGCCTGCCGCATTGCGGTGCATGCCGGCAAACAGTTTTTCACGCCAGGGCGCCATGCCGCTGCCGATCGTGGGGATCACGATGTCCCGAGACAGGAAGTAGCTGGTTTCCATGTCGTTGAGGATCACGCCATGCTCCTTCAGGTGCGTGAGCGCCAGGGGCACGTCGGGGTCGTTCTTGAAACCCAGATGCAGCATCACCTGCCAGCAATCGTTGCCCAGGGATTCGATTTCCAGCTGTTCGCTTTCCTTGATCCAGGGCACCTCATGCGACTTCACCGTGACAAACAGGTTCTGCTGGTGCAGGACCTTGTTGTGCTTGAGGTTGTGCAACAGCGCGTTGGGCGTGGTGCCGGCATCGGCGTTCAGGAACACGGCCGTACCAGCCACACGCAGCGGCGGGCTGGAGAACACCGCCTCCAGGAAGGGGTGCAGGTCGATGGCGTCCGAGCGCAGCCGTTCGCTGAGCAGGTTGCGCCCATCCTTCCAGGTCATCATCAGGCCGAACATGATGAAGCCGATCAGCAGGGGGAACCAGCCGCCGTCGATCACCTTGATCACGTTGGCGCTGAAGTACGCCAAGTCGATGGTGAAGAAGAAGCCGGTTGCGAAGATGCACAGCGGCAGCGACAGCTTCCAGGCGAATCGAATCACGAAGAAGGTCATCACCGTGGTGATCAGCATGTCGATCGTCACCGTGATGCCATAAGCAGCCGCCAGCTTGCCGCTGGAGCCGAAGAAAATCACGGCCATCACGATGCAGCCGTACAGCGCCCAGTTCACGAACGGGATGTAGATCTGGCCGGTCTCCTGCTCGGACGTGTGCAGGATGCGCAGACGAGGCAGGTAGCCCAGCTGGATGATCTGCTTGGTGACCGAGAAGGCCGCCGAGATCAGTGCCTGAGAAGCGATCACCGTGGCGCAGGTGGCCAGGCCCACGAGCGGGTAGAGCGCCCATTGCGGCGCCATTTCGAAGAACGGGTTCTCGACGTTCTCGGGGTGCTGCAGCAGCATGGCACCCTGGCCGAAGTAGTTCAGCAGAAGGGACGGCATCACCAGCGCGAACCACGCCAGCCGAATGGGCTTCTTGCCAAAGTGGCCCATGTCGGCATACAGCGCCTCGGCACCCGTTGCACACAGGATGACGGCGCCCAGCGCCACAAAGGCCAGGTGCGTGTGGTTGTAGATGAAGCTCAGCGCATAGTGCGGGCTCATCGCAGCCAGCACAGCCGGGTTCTCGACGATGTGCTGCAAGCCCAGCACGGCCAGCACGCCAAACCACAGCATGGTGATGGGGCCAAAGAACTTGCCGATGCCGCCCGTGCCGTGTTTTTGCACCATGAACAGCAGGGTCAACACGATCAAGGTCACGGGTACCACGGCCTTTTCAAGCCCGGGTGCCGCCACTTCCATACCCTCGACGGCCGAGAGCACGGAGATGGCCGGGGTGATGACCCCGTCACCAAAGAAGATGGCCGTGCCGAAAATCCCGACGGCCAGCAGGCGGGCGCGCAGCACGGGGCGGTCCTTCACCGCTGTCGACGCCAAGGCCAGCATGGCGATCAGGCCACCTTCACCGTTGTTGTCCGCACGCAGGATCAGGGTGACGTACTTCAAGGTCACCACGATGGTCAGCGTCCAGAACATCATCGACAGGATGCCGTAGATGTTCTCAGGCGTGAGTTGCAGATGCCCGTGGGCGAAAACTTCCTTGAGGGCGTACAGCGGGCTGGTACCGATGTCGCCATAGACGATACCGATGGCGCCCAGAGTCAGGGCAGCAAGCTGGGAAGTGCTGAGCTTGGCGTTGGAGCTGTGTGACACGGAAAGGGGGCTCGAATCAACAGAATGCCCATTTTGCCTTTCTTCACAGGGTTTTTGCTGCGCCGCAGTAGGGATATGCTGCGACAGCTGTCGCTACCCGGCGATTGACAAGCGCCTCAACCGTAGACCTCGGGGTTCGGATCGGTCGCTTCCAGCTCGTAACTGGCGGCCAACATGGCCAAACGTCCGATAACCCCATACATATAGAAGCGATTGGGGGCGCTGGCACCCGGTTTCAGGCCCGGACGGGGCAGTTGAGTGGGTTCCGCGAACGCCAGCGGGACGAAGCTGGAGCCTGGCGCGTTGAGGTTCTCGTCGATGCCGCGCTCGGCATGCACGCGGTAGAAACCGCCCACCACATAGCGGTCGATCATGTAGACCACGGGTTCGGCCACGGCGTCGTTGATCTGTTCGTAGGTGGGCACGCCCTCCTGGATGATCACACGGCTGACCTCCTGGCCGTCCTTGACCACGGACATCTTGTTGCGGGTGCGGCGGTTGAGGTCGGCCAGCTCCTTGGCGTCGCGCACGGTCATGATGCCCATGCCGTAGGTGCCGTTGTCGGCCTTGACGATGGCAAACGGCTTCTCGTTGATGCCGTATTCCTTGTACTTGCGGCGGATCTTGTTGAGCAGCGCATCGACCTGGGATTGCAGGCACTCGGCGCCCGTGCCCTCCTGGAAGTTCACCTCGTCGCACACCGCGTACATGGGATTGATCAGCCAGGGGTCCATGCCCAGCAGCTTGGAGAACTTCTTGGCCACCTCCTCGTAGGCCTCGAAGTGCTGGCTCTTGCGGCGCACAGCCCAGCCCGCATGCAGCGGCGGCAGCAGGTACTGCTCGTGCAGGCCTTCCAGCACCTCGGGGATACCGGCCGACAGGTCGTTGTTGAGCAGGATCGTGCACGGGTCGAAGTGTTTGAGGCCCAGGCGGCGCTTGGTGCGCACCAGCGGCTCCATCGTCAGGGTGGAACCATCGGCCAGCGTGAGGTCGGTCGGCTCGGTGATGCTGTCGTCGAGCGTGCCCAGTCGAACATTGAGGCCGGCAGACGTGAAGATCTGGACGAGCCGCTGGACGTTGGACAGGTAGAAGCTGTTGCGCGTGTGCTTTTCGGGGATCAGCAGCAGGTTCTTGGCTTCCGGGCAGATCTTCTCGATCGCGGCCATCGCGGCCTGCACGGCCAGCGGCAGCATCTCGGGCGTCAGGTTGTTGAAGCCGCCAGGGTAGAGGTTGGTGTCAACCGGGGCCAGTTTGAAACCCGCATTGCGCAAATCCACCGAGGTGTAGAACGGCGGTGTGTGCTCCATCCATTCGAGGCGAAACCAGCGCTCGATGGCGGGCATGGACTCAAGCATGCGCTGCTCAAGCTCATTGATGGGGCCGGTGAGCGCGGTGATCAGGTGAGGGACCATGGTGGAGCGGCGTACTGTGGTTGTGTTTATGCGGGATCGTAGCAAGTTCGGGGCGACTGCGCGCTGATTCAAGCCCCGAGCGACCCGCTTCGGGCTATTTGTCGCTGCCTTTGCAGCGTCGGGCGATTCATGGCAGCACCGCCATCGCCATGAAAAAAAGGCTGCCCGAAGGCAGCCTTGGTGGGCGTTGTCTGAAGCAGCCCGGTCGGGCCACCTCAGATGCTCATCACTTGTGATACGCGGTTTCGCCGTGCGAGGTGATGTCCAGACCTTCGCGCTCTTCCTCTTCAGGCACACGCAGGCCGATCACCAGGTCAACGATCTTGTAGGCGATCAGGGAGACCACAGCCGACCACACGATGGTCAGGCCGACAGCCTTGGCCTGAGTCAGCACCTGGGCGCCGATCGAGTAGTCGCCAGGGGCGATCATCGCGACCGTCGTCCAGTCAGCCACGGCGCTGGGGCCACCCAGGTTGGGCGAGTTGAACACGCCGGTCACCAGGGCACCGAAGATGCCGCCGACGCCGTGCACGCCGAACACGTCCAGGGAGTCGTCTGCACCCAGCAGCTTCTTCAGACCGGTCACGCCCCACAGGCAGATCAGACCAGCCAGCAGGCCGATGATCACGGCACCGCCGATACCGACGTTGCCGGCGGCAGGCGTGATGGCAACCAGGCCAGCCACAGCACCCGAAGCAGCGCCCAGCATCGAGGCCTTGCCCTTGAGCAGGCCTTCACCCAGGCACCAGCCCAGCACGGCGGCTGCGGTGGCGACGAAGGTGTTGATGAAAGCCAGTGCGGCGAAACCGTTGGCTTCCAGGGCGGAGCCGGCGTTGAAGCCGAACCAGCCCACCCACAGCAGCGAGGCGCCCACCATGGTCAGCGTCAGCGAGTGAGGGGTGAAGGATTCCTTGCCGTAACCGATGCGCTTGCCCACCATGTAGGCACCCACCAGGCCAGCGACAGCGGCGTTGATGTGCACCACGGTACCACCGGCGAAGTCCAGTGCGCCCCATTGCCAGATCAGACCGGCCTTGCCGTTCATGGCATCGACCACATCCTTGGAGGCGTAAGCGTCAGGGCCCATCCAGAACCAGACCATGTGCGCGATCGGGGCGTAGCTGAAGGTGAACCACAGCACCATGAACAGCAGCACGGCCGAGAACTTGATGCGTTCTGCGAAGGCACCCACGATCAGGCAGCAGGTGATGCCGGCGAAGGTGGCATGGAAGGCAGCGAACACGATTTCGGGGATGTAGACGCCCTTGCTGAAGGTGGCGGCGTTGGCGAACGTGCCCGCGGCGTTGTCCCAGATGCCCTTCATGAACAGGCGGTCCATGCCACCGATGAAGGCGTTCCCTTCAGTGAAGGCCAGGCTGTAGCCGTAAACGAACCACAGCACGACGATCAGCGAGAACGTCACCATGACCTGCATCAGCACGGACAGCATGTTCTTGCTGCGCACCAGGCCGCCGTAGAACAGAGCCAGGCCGGGCACCGTCATCAGGATCACCAGCAGGGTGGAGACCATCATCCAGGTCGTGTCACCCTTGTTGGGCACGGGGGCGGGGGCAGCCGCAGCGGACGCGGCGTCGGATGCAGCGGGTGCGGCGGCCGGAGCGGCAGCGGGCGCCGATGCGGGAGCGGTGGCTTCAGCGGCTGCCGAAGCGGCGACGGGTGCGGACGCAGCGGCGTCCTGGGCGTGCGAAACGCCCAGTAGACCGAAGGCGGCCAGCCCCAGCGCTATGGACGCAATGAGCTTTCTCATGAAGTTGCCTCTTGGAACTGAAAAGGTGAGCTACAGCACGCACACCTGTCAGGTGTGGGCCACAAAAAGGGGAATGGGGTCAGGCTTGGGGCCTGGAGGTCACAGCGCGTCCTGCCCGGTTTCACCGGTACGGATGCGGATCACCTGCTCCAGCGACGTCACGAAGATCTTGCCGTCGCCGATCTTGCCTGTGCGGGCAGACGACTCGATGGCTTCGATCACGCGGTCGAGAATGGCTTCGTCGACAGCGGCTTCGATCTTGACTTTGGGCAGGAAGTCGACCACGTATTCCGCGCCACGGTACAGCTCGGTGTGGCCCTTCTGGCGGCCGAAGCCTTTGACTTCGGTCACGGTGATGCCTTGCACGCCAATGGCAGACAAGGCCTCACGCACTTCATCAAGCTTGAAGGGCTTGACGATGGCGGTCACCATTTTCATGGTTGGTTCTCCGGTGAGGTTGGCAAAAAATTCAGACAGTCCTTGGACTGCAGGATCTGTGCCAGCGCTCCAAATCGGGGAGGGCCTTGCCGCGTGGCGCAGGCGATGCACCGATATGGCTGGCTTGCAACTGGCTTGCACGACTTTTGTGCGCCACCGTGCCGATTTCACGGTTGATTTCGATGGGTGCACTGGATTGGTGCCGTGTGTCTGGTTCAGTGTCCGCCCCATCGCCCTTCAGTGGGGCCCTTCTGGGGGGGCGTGGGATGGTGGCCTTTCCGGACAATGCGACCGTTCACCGATTTGAGGCACCCACCCATGTCCCTGGCAATCGTCCACAGCCGCGCACTTGATGGCCTGAAAGCGCCTGAAGTCACCGTTGAGGTGCATCTCGCCAATGGGCTGCCTTCATTCACCCTCGTGGGCCTGGCGGACACGGAGGTCAAGGAGGCACGCGAACGCGTCCGGGCTGCCTTGAGCAATTCGGGCCTGGAGTTCCCGTTCAACAAGCGCATCACGGTCAACCTGGCGCCAGCGGATCTGCCCAAGGAATCCGGGCGCTTCGATCTGCCGATCGCTTTGGGCATCCTGGCGGCGATGGGGCATGTGGATGCCGGCAAGCTGGCCGAGCTGGAGTTCGCCGGTGAGTTGTCCCTGGGTGGCGAGTTGCGTCCGGTTCGGGGCGCCTTGCCCATGGCGCTGGCCTTGCGCCGAGTCGCGGGCAGTGCGCGGCCACGTGGCCTGGTCCTGCCGCAAGTCAGTGCGGCCGAGGCGGCGCTGGTCGATGGCGTGCGCCTGTATGGGGCATCGCACCTGATGGACGTCGTGGAGGCCTTGCGCCCGCCAGGTCAGGGCAACGGTGCCGATCTGGTGCGCGCCAAGGCCAGCGAGCCCCTGGCTTGCGGGCCGGCGGCGCCTGATCTCCTGGAGGTCAAGGGCCAGATCGCGGCCAAAAGGGCGCTGGAGGTGGCGGCGGCGGGTGGCCACAGCGTGTTGATGGTTGGGCCCCCTGGCACTGGAAAGTCCATGCTGGCCCAGCGCTTCGCCGGCCTGTTGCCAGCCTTGACGGACGACGAGGCGCTGGAGTCTGCGGCGGTGCTCAGCCTCGCCGGTTGTTTCGATGCGCAACGCTGGCGCCAGCGCCTGGTGCGCAGCCCACATCACACCGCCTCATCTGTCGCCCTGGTGGGTGGCGGTTCACCACCCCGGCCGGGTGAGATTTCGCTGGCGCACCACGGCGTCCTGTTTCTCGACGAGCTGCCCGAGTTCCCTCGGGCCGCCCTGGAAGCGCTGCGCGAACCGCTCGAAACCGGGCACATCACCATCGCCCGTGCGGCGCGGCGGCATGACTTCCCCGCGCGCTTTCAGCTGATCGGTGCGATGAACCCTTGTCCTTGTGGGCATTTCGGCAACCCGCTCAAAGCCTGCCGCTGCACGCCAGACCAGGTCGCACGCTACCAGGCGCGTCTGAGTGGCCCTTTGCTGGATCGGGTGGACGTTCAGATCGAGGTGCCCGCCGTCGCGCCCGAGGTGCTGGCCAACAGCCCGGATGGGGAGCCCAGCATCGAGGTGGCCGCGCGCGTGCAGGCGGCCCGTGAGCGTCAGCGGGTGCGGCAGGGGGTGCTCAATGTCGATCTGGCGGGTAGCTTGCTGGATGAGCACGCACGGCCCGCACCGGCGGCCTCGTCCTTTCTGCAGTCAGCCTGCGCTCGCCTGGGTTGGTCGGGGCGGGCCTTTCACCGCGTGCTCAAGCTGGCGCGCACCATTGCCGATCTGGCCGGCTCGGACGCGATCTTGCAGGCGCACATGGCCGAGGCCATTCAGTACCGGCGCGTGTTGCATGCCGCCTGAGTGGCGCCTCCGCCAGTCGGCGGCTGGCATCTTGTTGTCACCCTGTGTCTTGTCTTTGCCTCAAGCAGGCGCGAGCATGGGTCTCTCACGCACGCGAAGCCACATGGCGTCAGGTGTACAGTTGTTTTCCTTTTGTTTGACTTGGCTGGATGGCAACCATGTTTTCCACATCTGTACGACTTGTGTGTATCGCTTCCCTGCTGTGTGGCTTGAGCGGTGTGTCGCTCACGGCACATGCCGCAGACAAGTCCCCCGTGAAGGCGGCAGCCCAGGCTGCAGCCGGTGCGGTGAAGGTCGATAACGCCTGGATCAGGGCCACCGTCAAGGGGCAAAGTGGCACGGGCGGTTTCATGAGCCTGACGGCGAGCCAGCCGCTGACCCTGGTGGGCTTCAGCACCGCCGTGGCCGCAGAAAGCGAGCTGCATGAAATGGCCATGGACGGCAATGTCATGCGCATGCATGCGGTGCCCTCGTTGCCTTTGCCGGCCGGCCAGACCGTCGAGTTGCGGCCCGGCATGGACGGCCATCACCTCATGTTGATGGGGCTCAAGCAGCCACTCAAGGAAGGTGATGAAGTGGCACTCACGCTCAAGCTGCGCACCGCAGATGGCAAGACCTTGACGCAGGAGATCAAGGTGCCGGTCAAGTCAGGTTCGATGACGATGGCGCCAGCCGGTAGTGGCGCTTCGGGTGCTCAGACCGGTGGCATGAAGCACAACCACATGCATCACGGCCCGATGCACGAGGCTCACTGATCTTCCAGGCGCCGGGGCGGGTAGGTGTCCCAGCCCTGGCAGCCCGGGCATTGCCAGAAGTAATGCTGGCTCTCGAAGCCGCAGGCCGCGCATCGATAACGTTGCAGCGGTTTCGCTGCCGTCGCCATGGCCTCCTGCATGCGCTCGATTTCGGGCTCGTCCAGCGCCACGTGCGTGCTGAGCCGTTCGCGGATCAGGCCTTGTGCTGCAGACAGCGACGGCTGTGCGGTCATGTGCGCCATCAGGGCCTTGCGGCGCGCCACCGGATCCGGCTGAAGCGTGTTGAGCGCCAGCAGCACGTCCACGGAAGGGACCTGGGCATACAGGCTTTGCAATTTGTCCAGCGCAACCTTGTCTTCGCCACATGCTCGCGCGGCCTTGGCGTAGTCCATGGCGATCAGCGAGAAGGCTTGCGGCTGCTTGGCCATGAGCTCGTCCCAGGCGCGCAAAGCCTGTTCATGCTGGCCCTGGCGCATCAGTCGTTGGCCTTGAATCACGAGTGGGCGCGCAGACTGTGGCGCCGCCTCGCGCGCGCGCTGCAAGGCCTGATCGGCCTCTTCGGCGCGGCCTCGCGCGTCGGCCTCCTGGGCGATTTCACACCAGTGATGGGCCATGCGCTGCGAGAAGGAGCCAGTGCCGGCCGCCTCCAGCTGCCTGGCGACCTCGATGGCCGGATGCCAGTTGCGCGAGCGCTCATTGAGTGAGAGCAGGGCCAGTCGGGCATCGGTCGAGAACGCTGTGCCTTCCAGGGCCTTGAAGGCCTCTTCGGCGCGGTCGAACAGGCCGGCCTTCATGAAGTCATGGGCCAGCGCGTGCTGCGCGCGCTCGCGCTCGTCACGCTTGAGGTCGGCGCGGGCCAGCAGATGCTGGTGCACGCGGATGGCCCGCTCGTACTCGCCCCGGCGGCGGAACAGGTTGCCCAGGGCGAAGTGCAGGTCGGAGGTGTCAGGGTCGTGCTGGACGGCTTCGATGAAGGCGTCGATGGCCTTGTCCTGTTGCTCGTTGAGCAGCAGGTTCAGCCCTTTGAAATACGCTTGTGGCGAGGCGCGGTCTTCGCGCTTGAGTTGCCGCAGGTCCAGACGTGAGGCGGTCCAGCCCAGCAGGAAGACGGCGGGGAAGGCCAGCAGCAGCCAGTACAGGTCAAATTCCATCGGGGGTCGCTTTGCCGATCACTTCGCGGGCTTGCGCGGCGCGGGCATGTCAGGCGGGAAGGGCAGCTCGGCCGGCAGGGTGGGCGGGCCGGAGCGCGTGGCAGGGCCGGCGTCGAACGGCGTGGGGGCCACCTGCTTGCTGACCGGTTCGGGCAGCAGCAACTGGCGGTTGCGGGCATCGCGGCGATGGCGCCACCAGCTGGGCAGCATGGCCAGCACGCCGGTCACACAGCCCAAGGTGAACACGCCGAGCACAACGAACACCATGGGCGCCTGCCAGCTGTAGCCAAACAGCCATTTCAGCTCCACCACGTGCTGGTTGTTCAGCGCGAACGCGAACAGGATGAAGAACAGCAGGCCGCGCCACAACCAGTTCAATGCTCGCATGGGTGTTCAGCTTTGGATGGGGTCTTGTTGGACGAGAGTATCCACCTTGTCCACGCCTTCGCGCAGGGCCTTGCCCGGTTTGAAGTGCGGCACCAGTTTTTCGGGGATCAGCACCTGCTCGCCCGAGCGCGGGTTGCGGCCCATGCGAGGTGGGCGGCGGTTGATCGAGAAACTGCCGAAACCACGGATCTCGATGCGGTGACCCTTGGCCAAGGCTTCGGACATCGCGTCCAGGATGGTCTTGACGGCGAATTCGGCGTCGCGTTGGGTGAGTTGCCCAAAGCGCTCGGCCAGTCTGGCCACGAGATCGGAACGGGTCATAAGGGACGGCGGAAATTCGTGAGGCTGTGATGAGCGTCAGCAAAAAGCCCCTTCAACTGGCAGGGCCAGGATCCAGGGCTTTGCCACGCTCATCACAACCCCCGATGCATCAGGCCGGACGGCCGTTTGCACGGGTGTTGTGGAACAGACGGGATCAACCGTTGTTCTGGTCCAGCTTGGCCTTCAGCAGGGCGCCCAGGCTGGTGGTGCCAGCACCTTCCTTGCCTTGGTCGTTGCTCAGGCGCTGCATGGCTTCTTGCTGCTCGGCGCTGTCCTTGGCCTTGATCGACAGCTGGATCGAACGGGTCTTGCGGTCCACGTTGATGATCAGGGCGGTGACTTCGTCGCCTTCCTTCAGCACGTTGCGAGCATCTTCCACGCGGTCGCGGGAGATTTCGGAAGCGCGCAGGTAGCCGATGATGTCGTCACCCAGGGTGATTTCGGCACCCTTGGCATCCACGGTCTTGACGGTGCCGGTGACGGTGGCGCCACGGTCGTTCAGGGTCGTGAAGTTGGTGAAGGGGTCGCTGTCCAGCTGCTTGATGCCCAGGCTGATGCGCTCGCGCTCGACGTCGATGGCCAGCACGATCGCTTCGACTTCCTGGCCCTTCTTGTAGTTGCGCACGGCGGACTCGCCAGGCTCGTTCCACGACAGGTCGGACAGGTGCACCAGACCGTCGATGCCAGCGGCCAGACCCACGAACACGCCGAAGTCGGTGATCGACTTGACGGGGCCCTTGACCTTGTCACCGCGGTTGAAGTTCTGAGCGAAGTCGTCCCATGGGTTCGGCTTGCACTGCTTCATGCCCAGGGAGATGCGACGCTTGTCTTCGTCGATTTCCAGGACCATGACTTCCACTTCGTCGCCCAGGTTGACGATCTTGTTGGGCGCGATGTTCTTGTTGGTCCAGTCCATTTCAGAGACGTGCACCAGGCCTTCGATGCCGGGTTCGATCTCGACGAATGCACCGTAGTCAGCGATGTTGGTGACCTTGCCGAACAGACGGGTGCCGGCAGGGTAACGGCGAGCCACGCCAACCCAGGGATCGTCGCCCATTTGCTTCAGACCCAGCGAAACGCGGTTCTTCTCGGCGTCGAACTTCAGGACCTTGGCGGTCAGTTCCTGGCCAACGGTCACCACTTCGGAGGGGTGACGGACACGGCGCCATGCCATGTCGGTGATGTGCAGCAGGCCGTCGATACAGCCCAGATCCACGAAGGCACCGTATTCGGTGATGTTCTTGACCACGCCTTGAACGATGGCGCCTTCGCGCAGCGTTTCCATCAGCTTGGCGCGCTCTTCGCCCATCGAAGCTTCCACCACGGCACGGCGCGACAGCACGACGTTGTTGCGCTTGCGGTCCAGCTTGATGACCTTGAACTCCATGGTCTTGCCTTCGAACGGCGACATGTCCTTGACAGGGCGCGTATCGAGCAGCGAACCAGGCAGGAAGGCACGGATGCCGTTGACCAGAACGGTCAGGCCGCCCTTGACCTTGCCATTGACGGTACCGGTCACGAAGTCGCCAGACTCCAGTGCGGTTTCCAGAGACAGCCACGAGGCCAGACGCTTGGCCTTGTCGCGCGACAGGATGGTGTCGCCGTAGCCGTTTTCGATGGCGTCCACGGCCACCGACACGAAGTCGCCCACTTGGAC
>JACPOH010000341.1 GCA_016185075.1 Aquabacterium sp.
CCAGCGTCTTTCAGCTTTTGCACCGCGGCCTCGACCCGGCCCGAGGTGTACAGGCTGGATTCGAGGTAGTAGTTGTCAAAACGAACGCCGAAGGCCTTGAGGTCCAGATCCTGCTCGTGGCGCAGGTAGGCCACGGCGAACTGGCGGATGCCGTCGATGTCTTCGGGGTCGCCCGAGGCGGTGAACTCGCGGTCGTCGGCCTTGACGGTCTTCTTTGCCAGGAAGTCGTTGGCGATGTCCTGGATGTAGTCGCCGTTGTAGGCGGACTCGGGCCAATGCTCGTCACCGGGCTTGAGACCCTTGATGCGCGCGTGCGTGGACCAGGCCAGGGTGCTGATCTGCACGCCGGCGTCGTTGTAATAGAACTCGCGGGTGACCTGCTGACCCTGCGTTTCGAACAGGTTGCACAGGGCATCGCCCAAGGCGCCCTGGCGGCCGTGGCCGACGTGCAGCGGGCCGGTGGGGTTGGCCGAGACGAACTCGACCAGCACCTTCTTGTCAGTGGGGGGCTGCCAGCCGAACTTGTCGCCATCGGCCAGCACGTCGGTGACGATGGACTGCTTGGCCTCGGGTTTGAGGCGCAGGTTGATGAAGCCCGGCCCGGCGATCTCGATGGCCGACACCCATTGCTGCACGGCCGCTTGCGCGTTCAAGGCCTCGACCAGGGCGGTGGCCAGTTCACGAGGGTTCTTTTTGAGAGGCTTGGCCAGCTGCATGGCGGCCGTCACGGCCAGATCGCCATGGGCAGCCTGCTTGGGGGCTTCAAAAACGGGGGTGAAGGAGGCTGGGGCGTCAGGCACAACCTGGCGCAGGGCTTCACCCAGTGCAGAAAGAAGGGCACGCTTGGCTTGAATCATGCCCTCGATTCTACGGGCCCGCGAGACGAGATCAGGCCATCCGCAGGGTCTGGCCCGCGGCGATGGGGTCACCGCTGCGCTCCAGCTCGGCCAGCCACAGCTTGTAGGTGCCCAATTCGCCCGCCTGCCAGGGGTGGAAGCCGGGCTTGAGGTAGGCCAGGTAGTGCGCCAGGAAAGAGGGCCTGGTGAACAAACCGCCGATGCCGTAGAGCCACCACAGGCCCTTGGTCCAGGCCTTGGCGCGCTGCAGGAAGGACATGCCATCGACCTTGAACATGTGGTTCATGACCAGGAAGGTGGCCAGCGGGAAGAAGAAGCTGATCTCGAAGAAGGCCAGGATGCGCGTGCCGTAGCCAACCTTGGCAACCTTCTGCATCACGTCAAAGGCCACCGCCTTGTGCTCCATCTCCTCCATGGCGTGCCAGGCGTACATGCCCGCCAGACGCGGGTCGGCCTGCTCGACCATATCGGGCGTGTCGAACAGCAGGTGAACCATGATGGCCGTCATGTGCTCCGCCGCTGCCGTGAAAGCCAGGGTGTGCTTGCGCGAGGCGTACTTGCGGAAGAAATCGAACAGCCAGTATTTGTAGATGCGCTCCAGCACCCCCACGGCCACGCCTTGCTCCTTGAGGCGGCTGTTGAACAGGTCATGCACCATGCCGTGCTGACCTTCCTGGCGGATGAAGTCCTTGATTTCCTGCTGCAAGGCCGGGTCGGTCACGCGGTCACGGTAGTCACGCACACAGGAAATGAAGAAGCGCTCGCCCACGGGGAAGGTGGTGGACATGGCATCCGCGAAGCGCGTCTTGAAGGCGTTGTTGTCCCACCAGTAGCGAGGGATGTCCTTGTCTTCCAGCTTGAAGTCGAGCTTCTCGCGGGGAATGATCTTCGGGTTGGGTGCTTGTCTCTGATGTGATGTTGTCATGGCGTGCCTCAAATAGAAAACGAACGCTCAGCCGCATGGTTTGCGAAGCCGCACGATCCCACGTGGGCACGCGCCGCCGGTAGGTTGTGGGCCGACAGCAGGGCATCGGCAACGACATCGGCGTGTGCCATCTCATGACACCGGCGCCCTGAAAACGAGACGAAATGCACACTTTGCAGGGGTCTTTTCAGCGAGCGGCAATGGGCGCACAGTGCCAACATGGCGTCATGACTGCCAAAAGGGCCTGAGCCGTGCAAGAACGGCAAGGGAACGCGGCGCGACACACTGGGCCACCATGGGTGAGATCGACATCGACATCGATACCGGACTGATCGGCAAGTACCGGATCCTCAAGCGACTGGGCGAAGGCGCCACGAGCGAGGTTTTTCTGTGCCGGGACGATTTCCATGACCGCGATGTCGCCATCAAGCGGGTGCGCTCTTCTGCTCTGGGTGACGCCGTGGACGGGCCGGTGTACGCCCGCTTCTTTGCCGCCGAAGCCGCGCTGGTGGGCCGCCTGCAGCACCCCAATGTCGTCCAGATCTACGACGCCGTACCGGACCCGACCTCGCCCTATGTGGTGATGGAGTACGTGCCGGGCACGACGCTGCGCACCTACTGCCGCCCTGACCAGCTGCTGCCGCTGGAGCTGATTGTTGAAATCGGCTTCAAGTGCGCCATGGCGCTGGGCTATGTGTACCGCCAGGGCCTGATCCACCGTGACGTGAAGCCGGCCAACATCCTGGCCATCACGAACGCGCAAGGTGTGGTCACCGATGTGAAGATCACCGACTTCGGCAGCGTGTTGAACCTGGCTGCGGACTCGACCCAGGTGCACCAGGTCGGCTCGCTGGCCTACATGTCGCCCGAGCAACTGGACGGCCAGGTGCCCGATTGCCGCGCCGACATCTATGGCCTGGGCGCCGTGCTCTACCACCTGGTGGCTGGCAAACCCCCGTTCGATGCGCCCTCGCAAGCGGCGCTGATGAACCAGATCTACAACCAGGATGCGCCCCCTCTGGCGGGCATGCGTTCCGGTGTGAACGAGGCGGTCGATCAAGTCATCCTCAAGGCGCTGGCCAAGGACACCAAGGACCGCTACACCAACTGGGACGAGTTCGCGCAGGCGCTGTCGGGCCTGATCACCGAACACAAGGTGCCGCGCGGCCACCTGCAGGGCGTACTGGACTCCGAACGCTTCAACCTGCTGCGCTCACTGGACTTCTTCTCGACCTTCGGTGATGTGGAGCTCTGGGAAGTGGTGCACCGCGCCAAGTGGCAGCGCTTTTCCTTCGGGCATGCGCTGTACCGCCGGGGCGAAGAGGGGCGCACGTTTCACATCATTGCGCAAGGCAGTGTCGAGGTGTACCGCAATGCCAAGCGCGTAGCGTTGCTGGGCGCGGGCACGTCCGTGGGGGAGATGGCCTACCTGGCGCCCAGCCCCGAGTTGCGCCGCCACAGCACCGATGTGGTGGTGACCGAACCCACCACCACCATCTCGTTCACCCCTGAAGCCATGCAACAGCTGAGCCCGGCCTGCCGACATCTGTTTGACGAAGCCTTCATTCGCGTGCTGGTGCGGCGCCTGCATGCCGCGCACGAAGCCCTGGCGCACCCGCGGCGGATCATGTGATCGCCCCCGGATGGCACGCAAGCGACGTTTGTCCGCAAATGGGAGACACACAGCGTCATCCGAATGCGCAACCGGCGCGTTGAGTGGGAAGACGTGGCCATGGACTGCACGGCCCGCCTACCAAAACCAACCCCACCTGGAGTTCTGACATGCGCGCTCTGATTGCTTCCGTTTCCCTGGCCCTGCTGTCCACCCTGGCCCATGCTGGCCCCGCTTGCGAAGCCAAGGCTGTCGACAAGAACGGCAAGGCCCTGGCCGGTGCCGCCAAGTCCAGCTTCATGAAGAAGTGCGAGAAGGAAGAAGGTGGCGCCGCTTGTGCCGCCAAGGCCGTGGACAAGAATGGCAAGCCGCTGGCCGGCGCCGCCAAGAACAGCTTCATGAAGAAGTGCGAGAAGGAAGCCGGTGCCGCTGCACCTGCCGCCTCCAAGTAAGCCCTTCACCATGGCAAGCGCCCGGTTCACACCGGGTGAGACCAACAGGCCCTGCGGGGCCTGTTTTCATTGCATCTTCAGCGCGTCCACACGCCCCGCGCCAGCAGCGTCGCGGCCAAAGGGATCAGCACCATCAGGTGTGCTTCCAGCATGATGAGCTTGCGCACGCTGCGCACCTCGGCCTCATCGGGCAAGGCCCCGGTGGCATCGAGTTGCCTGCGCCAACGCAGAAAGCTCATGGTGGGCTTGATCGAGATCAGGCTGATCACGACAAACAGCGTCAACTTGAGGTGCAGCAGCGGTTGATGCCAGTACCAGCCCGCGCCCTTCATGCCCCACCAGGTGCGCGCGAGGCCGGTGAGCAGCACGACAATGGCGGCGGCCAGGTAGATCACATCCACACGCGCCAGGCGGCGCACCACAGCGGCATTGAGCCATTCGGCACGGCACAACGCGGCCTCGCTGGTCAGGAAGACCACCACGCCGAGGATGGCCACAATGTGGGCGTAAGCAAGCAGGGATTCGAGCAACATGCGCCCATCATGCCGGCGCGGCCGTGCTGCCCTGCCAATAACCGGGGTCGCCATAGGCCTCTTTGACGAAATCAATCCACAAACGCAGGCGCAGAGGCAGGTGCTTGCGTTGCGCAAACACCGCATAGATGCCGTTGGGCGGCGCGGCGTGGTCGTCCAGCACGCTGACCAGGCGGCCGGCACGCACATCGGCCTCGACCTCCCACCAGGAGCGCCAGGCCAGGCCCAGGCCCTCCAGGCACCAGGCGTGGAGCACCTGGCCGTCCGAGCAGTCCAACCGGGTCGGTGGGCGCACATAGGTGAGCTGCCCGTCAGCCATGAAGGCCCAGCCGCGTGTCTGGCTGGCCTCCGAGCTGAGTGTGAGGCAATCGTGGCGGGTGATGTCTTCCGGGCGCATGGGGCGGCCGCGTCGCTGCAGGTAGGCCGGGCTGGCCACGCACAGGCGGCGGTTGTCGGCCAGGCGCACGCTGACCAGGCTGGAGTCCGGCAGATCGCCCACCCGCACGGCACAGTCAAAGCCTTCGTTGACCAGGTCGACCAGGCGGTCCGACAGGTTCAAGGACAAGGACACCTCGGGGTGCAAGGCCACGAAGCGCGGCACCAGCGGCGCCACATGGCGACGCCCGAACCCTGCCGGCGCCGTGATCCGCAGGTGCCCGCTGGCCTGCAAGCCCCCGGCACTGACACTGGCCTCGGCATTGGCCAGGTCGGCCAGCAGGCGCTGCGCGTCTTCCAGAAAGGCGCTGCCTTCGTGCGTGAGGCTGATGCGCCGCGTGGTGCGCACCAGCAGCTTGACGCCCAGGCGCTCTTCCAGGGCATCGATGCGGCGGCCGATCACAGCCGGCGCCACGCCCTCGGCCGTCGCCGCAGCGGTCAGGCTGCCCTTCGTGGACACGGCCACAAAGGATTCGATCTGCTTGAGTCGATCCATGGTTCCTCACCCGCTGCCTGTGCGCGACCCCAGGCTGGCCACTTCCTGTGAACGGTGGATGTTGATCACGTCACGCGCGCAAGACAATACGGGGGCAACCCTGTTTGTCCGATCCGCGACGCCCCGCCGACGCAATTAGTGCAAAAAAGTCATCAATTAATGGATTTTTGCGTCGGTAATGTTTCGCCAAGTATCGAATAAACTGCCGGCACTGCAAACAGGCGCAGCACGTGCTGGCGCTGCGCGCCTGTTTCCCTTCTACTGACCACCCCCTTTCCTCGACGAGGTTCACCATGACCGCACGCACCACCGTCCACGGCCTGCAAGTCGCGACCGAGCTCTACCGTTTCATTGAAGACAAGGTGCTGCCGGGCACCGGCGTCGACAGCGCCAAGTTCTGGGCTGGCTTTGACAAGATCGTGGCCGACCTGGCCCCCAAGAACGCCGCCCTGCTGGCCGAGCGTGACCGCATCCAGACCGACATGGATGCCTGGCACACCGCCAACCCCGGCCCGATCAAGGACTTCGGTGCTTACAAGGCCCATCTGGAAAAGATCGGCTACCTGGTGCCCGTGCCCGGTGACGTGAAGGCCACGACCGCCAATGTGGACGCCGAGCTGGCCCTGCAAGCCGGCCCTCAGCTGGTGGTGCCCATCCTGAACGCCCGCTACGCCCTGAACGCCGCCAACGCACGTTGGGGCAGCCTGTACGACGCCCTGTACGGCACGGACGCCATCCCCGAGACCGACGGTGCCGACAAGGGCACGGGCTACAACCCCATCCGTGGTGCCAAGGTCATCGCCTGGGCCCGCAACTTCCTGGACCAGGCTGCCCCGCTGGAAGGCGCGTCGCACAAGGAATCGGCCGGCTACGCCATCGCTGGTGGCAAGCTGCTTGTCACGCTGACCAACGGCAAGACCACCGGTCTGCAGAACCCCGCTCAGCTGGTGGGCTACCAAGGTGACGCCGCCTCGCCCAAGAGCGTGCTGCTGGTCAACAACGGCATGCACATCGACATCCAGATCGACCGCAGCACCAACATCGGCAAGACCGATGCGGCTGGCGTGTCCGACCTGATCCTCGAAGCCGCCGTGTCCACCATCCTGGACCTGGAAGACTCCGTGGCCGCCGTGGACGCCGAAGACAAGGTGCTGGGTTACAGCAACTGGCTGGGCATCCAGCTGGGTACCCTGTCGGAAGAAGTCGCCAAGGGCGGCAAGACCTTCACCCGCACGCTCAATGGCGACCGCGAGTACAAGGGCCCCAATGGCGAAGACGTGAAGCTGCATGGCCGCTCGCTGATGTTCGTGCGCAACGTCGGCCACCTGATGACCAACCCGGCCATCCTGTGGGGCGCCGAAGGCAAAGAGATCCCCGAAGGCATCATGGACGCGATGATCACCACGACCATCGCCCTGCACGACCTGCAAGGCCACGGCAAGATCAACGGCCAGGCCATCCGCAACTCGCGTACCGGCTCGGTCTACATCGTGAAGCCCAAGATGCACGGCCCGGCCGAAGTGGCTTTTGCCGCCGAGCTGTTCGGCCGCGTCGAACAAGTCCTGGGCCTGCCTGACAGCACCGTGAAGCTGGGCATCATGGACGAAGAGCGCCGCACCTCGGTGAACCTGAAGGCCTGTATCGCCGCCGCTTCGAGCCGCGTGGCCTTCATCAACACCGGCTTCCTGGACCGCACCGGCGACGAAATGCACACCGCCATGCTGGCCGGCCCGATGATGCGCAAGGGCGACATCAAGAACAGCGCCTGGATTGCCGCCTACGAGCGCCGCAACGTGCTGATCGGCCTGCAGATGGGCCTGCGTGGCCGCGCTCAGATCGGCAAGGGCATGTGGGCCATGCCCGACCTGATGGCCGGCATGCTGGAGCAGAAGATCGCCCACCCCAAGGCCGGGGCCAACACCGCCTGGACGCCTTCGCCCACCGCCGCCACGCTGCACGCCACGCACTACCACCAGGTGAGCGTCGCCGCCATCCAGCAAGACATCGAGAAGACTGGCGAAGATCCTCAATCGCTGCTCGACAAGCTGCTGACCATCCCCGTGGTCGAAGCCGCCAACTGGTCGGATGCCGAGAAGCAGCAAGAACTGGACAACAACATCCAGGGCATCCTGGGTTATGTGGTGCGCTGGATCGACCAGGGCGTGGGCTGCTCCAAGGTGCCTGACATTCACAACGTGGGCCTGATGGAAGACCGCGCCACGCTGCGCATCTCGAGCCAGCACGTGGCCAACTGGCTGCACCATGGCGTGGTGACCGAAGCGCAAGTGCGCGAGACCTTCAACCGCATGGCGGCCGTGGTCGACAAGCAGAACGCGGGCGACAAGCTGTACCAGCCGCTGGTGGCCAACCCCAATGGTGCTGCCTTCCAGGCCGCCCTGGATCTGGTCTTCAAGGGCAAGGAACAGCCTTCGGGCTACACCGAGCCGCTGCTGCATGCATGGCGTCTGAAGAAGAAGGCACAAGGCTGATCAGCGATCAGGCTTGCATGAGGCCCCAGCGAGGGCCCATGAAAAAAGGCACCCTCCGGGGTGCCTTTTGTTTTGGTGCGTACGGTGCTTAGAAAGCGTACTGCAGGCCGGCGCTGAACAGGTGCAGGTTGCCGCCACCGCCACCCGCGTCTTCGCCGCGCGTCAGGTCGTACGAGAAGGTGGCCTTCAGGTTCTTCTGCAGGGCGTACTCAAGGCCCAGACCCAGGTACAGCTGCGAGGTCGACTTGGAGCGATCGGAACGCCAGTTGAAGTGCTCGTCCACCGTCACTCGGGCCAGACCGACGCGACCCACGGCACCCAGCTCACGGCTCAAAGGGGCACGCACCGCCAGGTTCACGGTCACCGCGCTGGCCTCCAGATTGGAGTGCATCCAGGAGACATCGTACTTGGCCTGACCAAAATCCAGATAAGCCACTTCCACCGCGGCACTGGGGTTGAGCTGGAAACCGCCATACAGCTTCAAGCCCATGCTGTTGTCATCACAAGAGCCCGACGCGCCCTTGCAGTAATCAGACACCACGGCATAACCCAGGCCGCCGCCCACATACAACTGCGCCATGGCGCCAGAACCGGCAGTGGCCATGATGACGGCCAACATTGTTTTCTTGAACATGGATTCCTCAATTGAAAGCAGCAGCGTGAACGCTGCGACGCCGGGATTTGACCACCAAGACAGCATGCGACCACCCTTCATTTGGAGGGGCCACCCTGGCGTGAAAATTGACGGCGCTTAAGAATTCCTGAAATCAGTCAGCCTGGTACAACAGTAGCAACCTGTGTCATGTATTTCCCCATGAAACAGTCACACCCGAGCACCTAAAATCGGGTTCGACGATCAAGTCCGTGGAGTAGGGAGGCGGATGATTTGACGACCCAAATAGGTCGCGCAATCTGTTGCAATGCCCTTGCAGCTCCCTGTTTTCTTTCCTCGAGAAAACGGGTCCCACCCAACTTAACCACGCTTGGTTTCAGCAAGTTTCGCCAATTCGGGTTGTACCCAAGAGAGGACATAAATGACCAAAATCACAAGACTGATCTCCACGCTCACCGCCGCATCGGTTCTCACGATGTCTCTGTCCGGTTGTGCCGCTATGTTCCACGGCAGCACCCAACAAGTGTCCGTGCGAAGCAATGTGCCCGGGACTGAGATCTACGCCAATGAGGCATACATTGGCAAAGACAACGGCGTAACGACATTCCAGAAAAACAAGAACTATACGTTGACGGCTCGTAAAGCAGGTTGCTCGGACGTCTCTGTGCCTACCTCCAAGTCCTTCGATGCCATCACACTGCTTGGCGTCCTGATTGACTTCGGACTTGTCTCCGTTCTTCTGATCGACGGTGCGGCTACAGGTGCATGGCAGCAGTTTGATCAAACCAGCTACGTGATTGATCCTCGTTGCCCACAATAAGCGCATCGCGCTCAGAGAAAGGCACTCACTTCGAGTGCCTTTTTTGCTTTAGAACCCGTACTGCGCCCCGATGCTCAAGAGGTGCACCGAGCCGCTCTGGCGGCCGGTGTCGTAGTTGGTGAAATCGGCGCCACCCACGAGTTTGAACTGCTTGTTGAGCGCGTACTCGAGGCCCAGGCCGCCGTACAACTTGAGCTTGGACGACGAGCTGGCAAACAGACCCGAGGACGAAGCATCCACATAGGCCACGCCCAGGCGTGCCACACCATTGAGTGCCGGCGTGAACTTCGGATGGATGGCGGCGCCAACGGACAGCGCGGACACCTCGATCGACTGGACCGTGACGAAGGGGATGGAGACACTGGCCTTGCCGAAGTCGATGTACGCCACCTCCAGCGCCAGGCCAGGCAGCGAGGCCTGACGGGACAGGTCGAAGCCACCGTAGAGCTTGAAGCCGGTGTCGCCATCGTCACACTGCGTGCCCAGGCCGCAGTCAATGTCGATGTGGCTGGAACCGATGGTGGCACCGATGTAGTTTTCAGCAAAGGCCGAGGCCGACAGCGCCAGCGCCAGGGCGCCCAGGACGATTTTCTTCATGATGAGGTGAGCCCGTTCAACGAGCGGCAAACGATGGAGCGCGCATCTTGCCTGCCGCATCCCCCCTCGATCCCCCCTGAAAACGGGATGGCTCGCGCGGGATTCTGGTAAGGACTGTGGGCGATTGTTTCCGAAGGACTAAAACACGTCCCGAAGACCTGCCTGCTCGGGGTACAGCGCTATCTGTGACCTGTCGCGCGATGCTCCCCCTCTTGTGGCACGATCCCGCGTCAACCCCCATTCGTGAGCACGCGCCACCATGTCGTACACCCACTCGCCTGCCAGCACCGCCTACCCGCACCTGCTGTCCCCCCTGGATCTCGGCTTCACCACGCTGAAAAACCGCGTGCTCATGGGCTCGATGCACACGGGCCTGGAAGACGGGCGGGACCTGAGCAAGCTGGCCGCCTACTTCCGCGAGCGGGCTGAAGGCGATGTGGGCCTGATCGTGACCGGCGGCTTTGCGCCCAATATCGCGGGCTGGGCCAAGCCCTTTGCCGGCACGCTGGCCACCTCGGGCGCGGCCAGACGCCATCAGGTGGTCACGCAGGCTGTGCACCAGGCGGGCGGCAAGATCGCGCTGCAGATCCTGCACACGGGGCGCTATGCCTATCACCCGCTGGCAGTGGCGCCCTCGCGCATTCAGTCGCCCATCTCGATGTTCAAGCCCTTTGCGCTGTCGGCCCGCGGTGTGGAGCGGCAGATCCGGGCCTTTGTGAACTGCGCTGTCAAGGCTCGTGAAGCGGGCTATGACGGTGTCGAGATCATGGGCTCCGAGGGCTACTTCATCAACCAGTTCCTGGCTCGCCACACCAACAAGCGCACCGATGAATGGGGCGGTGATTACAGCCACCGCATGCGTCTGCCCGTGGAAATCGTCGAACGCACACGCGAAGCGGTGGGCAAGGACTTCATCATCATCTACCGCCTGTCCATGATCGACCTGGTGCCGGATGGCTCCACATGGGACGAGGTGGTCACGCTGGGCAAGGCCATTGCCAAGGGCGGCGCCAGCATCATCAACACGGGTATCGGCTGGCACGAGGCGCGTGTGCCCACGATCGCCACCAGCGTGCCGCGCCGCGCCTTCACCTGGGTCACGCAGAAGATGAAGGCCGAGTTGAGTGCGGCCGGCATCAGCATCCCGCTGGTCACCTCCAACCGCATCAACACGCCCGAGGTGGCGGAGGCCGTGCTGGCCGATGGTTGCGCCGACATGATCTCGATGGCACGCCCGCTGCTGGCTGACCCGCACTTCGTGAAGAAGGCGGCGCAAGGCCGGGCCGACGAGATCAACACCTGCATTGCGTGCAACCAGGCCTGCCTGGACCACATCTTCCGCAACAAGCTCACGAGCTGTCTGGTCAACCCGCGTGCCTGCCACGAGACCGAGCTGGTGTTCAAGCCCACCACGGCTAAACGCAAGGTCGCCGTGGTGGGCGCGGGCCCGTCTGGCCTCACGGCGGCCACGCTGCTGGCCGAGCGCGGCTTCGATGTCGACCTGTTCGATGCGGCC
>JACPOH010000342.1 GCA_016185075.1 Aquabacterium sp.
CGATCTGGCCGCCGAGCACGTCGTCCTGTGCTGCGGGATGTGGGCGCGCCAGCTGGCGCTGCGGGCCGGCGTGAGCGTGCCGCTGCACCCGGTCCAGCACCACTACGTGGTCTCGCGTCCGGTGGGCCGGCACGTCGATGCCCATCCCTGCGCCCGCGACATGGACGGGCAGGTCTTCGTGTTCTTCATCCTGACCGTGGCGGCCGCTGAATCGGCCATCGGTCTGGCCATTCTGGTGACGCTGTTCCGTAACCGTCAGTCGATCAACGTCGACGAACTGGATACGCTCAAGGGCTGATCGGGAGAGACACAACAATGACAACAGAACTTTCTCTCAACGCGCTGCTGGCGGTGCCCCTGGCACCTCTGGCCGGCTCGAGTGCCGCCGGCTTGTTCGGCAAGGTGATCGGCCGCAAGGGTGCGCACGCCCTGACGATCCTGGGCGTACTGGTTTCCTTCATCATCTCGGCGATGACGCTCAATGCTGTCATCGACGGCGCACGCTTCAACCAGACGGTCTACGAATGGATGACGCTGGGTTCGCTCAAGATGGAAGTCGGTTTCATGATCGACGGCCTCACCGCGATGATGATGTGCGTGGTGACCTTCGTGTCGCTGATGGTGCACATCTACACCATTGGCTACATGGAAGAGGATCCTGGCTACCAGCGCTTCTTCTCGTACATCTCGCTGTTCACCTTCTCCATGTTGATGCTCGTGATGAGCAACAACCTGCTGCAGCTGTTTTTTGGCTGGGAAGCAGTGGGTCTGGTGTCCTACCTGCTGATCGGGTTCTGGTTCAAGAAGCCCACGGCCATCTTCGCCAACATGAAGGCCTTCCTGGTCAACCGTGTGGGTGACTTCGGCTTCATTCTGGGTATCGGCCTGATCCTGGCCTACACCGGCACGCTCAACTACACCGAGGTGTTCGCCAAGTCGCACGATCTGGCTACGCTGGTCTTCCCCAAGACCTACTGGATGCTGATCACCGTGATCTGCATCTGCCTGTTCATCGGTGCGATGGGCAAGTCGGCACAGTTCCCGCTGCACGTGTGGCTGCCTGACTCGATGGAAGGCCCCACGCCGATTTCCGCGCTGATCCACGCTGCCACCATGGTGACGGCCGGCATCTTCATGGTGACCCGCATGTCGCCGCTGTTCGAGCTGTCGGATACGGCTTTGAACTTCATCCTGGTGATCGGTTCCATCACGGCGCTGTTCATGGGCTTCCTGGGCATCATCCAGAACGACATCAAGCGCGTGGTGGCCTACTCCACGCTGTCGCAGCTGGGTTACATGACCGTGGCCCTGGGCGTGTCGGCCTACAACGTGGCCGTGTTCCACCTGATGACGCACGCTTTCTTC
>JACPOH010000343.1 GCA_016185075.1 Aquabacterium sp.
CGCACCGATCAACACATAGGCATAAAAGACAGGCATGAGGCGTGCGAACCGGCGTAAATAGAATGCTCGCAGATTGAGCCGGCCCTTGCGCTGCATTTCATCCAGCAACATCCATGTGATCAGAAAACCGCTGAGCACGAAGAACAGCTGCACACCGGTGGCGCCATTGAACAGGGCCACGGGGCGATCCTGAAAGACGCCTGAGTGGTCTTCCAGAACGGCCAGCACCGCCAGCGTGCGCAGAAAGTCAAGGCCGGGGATGCGGCCGCCGGCCAGCGCCTCGCTGAGCGGGCTTGCGCCTGGTTTGTCGACGGTGATTGGCTTGGAACCATCCATGTAATGTGGCCCTCAGCCAGTTTGCAAAAGGGGCAACGATAGCGGGGAACGCGGCAGTGGGTCAATCGCTCAGCTCCGGGGGCTGACCCATTTCAGGCTGAGCGACAATTCCCGCTGAATCGTATTCCTGCGGAGAAATGAAGATGAGCACGCATTTTGCGACCTGCGATTTATGTGATGAGCACAAAAACGACACGGATGGTGATTTCCGAGTATTGCCGCCCGTATTCAAGGATTACGGCAAGCGCATCCGGTTTTCGGGGCAGGTTGCCACGGTGAAGTGTTTTGAAGACAACACCCTGGTCAAGGCTGCGGTGGATTCGCCTGGCCTGGGGCGTGTGCTGGTGGTGGACGGTGGCGCCTCGGTGCGTCGCGCGCTGGTGGGCGGCAACCTGGGCAAGGCAGCCGCGAAGAACGGTTGGGCGGGCGTGGTGGTCGATGGCTGCGTGCGTGACTCCGCCGAACTCGCCGATTGCGACGTGGGTATCCGTGCGCTGGGGTTGATGCCGCTGCCGACAGAGAAGCGCAACGAAGGCCAGAAGGACATTGCCGTGCAGGTTCAGGGCGTCTGGGTGCGCCCCGGTGATTGGCTGTACGCCGATGAAGACGGCATCGTCATCATGAGCAAGCCAGCAGCCTGATTTTGCAGTACGAAATGTCTTCCATGGGGCCGTATACTGCCGCCCCATGGACGAATGCAAACTGGTGCTTCAGGGAACGCTGGCTGATTTTGTCGATGCCCTGGAAGCCAGCCAGGAAAGCGGCCTGAACACCCCTGGCTCGCTCGTCGGCCTGTTTCGGCAGCTTCCCCTGCTGTGGGATCAGATGCTGGACCTCTTC
>JACPOH010000344.1 GCA_016185075.1 Aquabacterium sp.
AGTCTAGCTTGTACCGGAGATATGCAAGGAGCCAAGGCTCAACTAGAAATGGCGGACAGAGCTTTTCGCATGCAACCCAGCTTATCGGAGCATTTCAAACGGCCGTTGTACGAGTTGCAGAAAAAGCTTAGTGCGGAACAAGAGATACCAAATTAGGGGGGGCGGCGGCCTCAGTTCTTCAGTCGACGGTTTAGAGCCTGTACATTCCTCTCACATCATTTTCGGTCGGAGTGCCTATGAAAACTGTTTTGACTTTGTTAGGTGTGTTGATCGGCTCGGCGCTGACAACTCAGGCTATGGCCGCAGACGCCGCTGCACCTGTTGCTGCTGCCAGCGCTGTGGTGCGTGCATCCGATGCTGCCAAGAAGATCAATGTTGTTGGCGGCAAGCAACCTGTTGCTACGGGCAAGGTCGCTGGGCAGGCAGGGGCAGTCATTGCCAAGCCAGGAGACAACCAATATCCATCGGGCTCTCCCATCATTCCACCCAAGCCCAAAAAGGAAGGCCTCGAAGCTGCCGGCGCCATCAAAGCCAAGGCTGCTCAGCCCTGAACCCGGATGTTCGTCATCACAAAGCCGCCTCCGGGCGGCTTTGTTTTTTGAACTCATGCGCGGACGAGTGCGCCTGCGTTCAAGTCGCCATCAGGGCCCGGCACAGCCGTTCAAACGCGCGCAGTGCCTCATCGCCATCGCCTGCCATCTGCGCCTGCACGATGGCGCCATCTACCGCCACGGCCAGCGCCTGCGCTGTGGCCTTGCGTTGCCGGGACGGTGGCAGCAAGCCGGCGATGGCCTGGGTCATGTCGTCCTTGTGCTGGCGTGACACCGCCTTCACGGTGGGCAATTCTTCGCCCATCTCGTTGACCACGTTGATGAAGGCGCAGCCGCGAAAGCCCTTGTCGTCGAACCAGGCTTTCAGCGTGGGCACCAGGGCCGCCACGGTGCCGCCATGTTCGGCCAGCGTGGCGGTGAACCAGTTCATCCAGCGTGCATGGCGCAGGGCCAGGTAGGACAGGATGAGCTCGTTCTTGCTCGGGAAGTGCCGGTAGAAGGTGACCTTGGTGACACCCGCCTCGGCAATCACCCTGTCGATGCCGGTGGCCCGGATGCCGTGGGCATAAAACAGCCGATGCGCCGTGTGCAGGATGCGGTCATGGGCGTTGGTGGGGGGCGCATCCCCCTGGGTCAGGCTGATCATGCCCTCATTGTAGACAGACTTGTCTACATGAGGTAGATTTCAGCCATGTAGACAAGTCTGTCTACGTCCTCATCCAGAAAGCCCGAACATGGACACCCGCCCGCCTCTGCCGCCCTTCACCCGGGAAACGGCCAGCCAGAAAGTGCGTCTGGCCGAAGACGCCTGGAACAGCCGCGACCCGGATCGGGTGGTGATGGTCTACACCGAAGACACGCAGTGGCGCAACCGGGCCGAGTTCCCCGTGGGGCGCGAGCAGGTGCGTGCTTTTCTGCAGCGCAAATGGGCGCGTGAGCTGGATTACCGGCTGATCAAGGAGCTGTGGGCGTGCTCGGATGAGCGCATCGCCGTGCGTTTTGCTTATGAGTGGCACGATGACGCGGGCCAGTGGTTCCGCTCATACGGCAACGAGAACTGGCAGTTCAATGCGCAGGGCCTGATGGTGCGCCGCTACGCCAGCATCAATGATCTGCCCATCGCGGCGAGTGAGCGGCTGTTCCACTGGCTTTTGGGGCGTCGGCCCGATGAGCATCCGGGTTTGAGCGAACTCGGCCTGTAAAGCCGGCGGGGCTAGGGCCTGTTAACACTAATTGCGCCATGTTGATTTAAGCGCGATAGTGAGCGCATGGAGATCACATCAGCCCAATTCGCGCAGATCGAACACTGCCTGCCAAAGCAGCGCGG
>JACPOH010000348.1 GCA_016185075.1 Aquabacterium sp.
CAGAAGCTCACATCGCGTGCGGCCACGAAATCGCCAAAGCGCCGGGTCAGGCCTTCAGCCTCCATGGCGGGTGGCCCATCGTGAGGCGGCAGAGGCGGGATCAGCAACGGTGTCGCATCCCCCTTGCAGGAGAGCTTCACATAGGCCTCTTCCAGCGAAGCAGAACGGGTTTCTTCCAGCACCTCGATGGTGGGCGCGCACACCAGCACCCTGCCCTCGTCCATGGCCACCAGGTACTCGAAGCGTTCAGCCTCTTCCATGTAGGCGGTGGCCACCAACACGGTCATCTGTGGACGCTGCGTACGCAGGCTTTCCACCAGCGCCCAGAACTGGCGGCGCGAGAGCGGGTCCACGCCGGTGGTGGGCTCATCAAGCACCAGCAAGTCCGGGTTGTGAACCAGGGCACAGCACAGCGACACCTTCTGCTTCATGCCGCCCGACAATTTGCCAGCGGGCCGATCAGGGAAAGGCCCGAGGCCTGTGGCCTGCATCAGCGAGCGGATGCGTTCATCACGTTCGGCGGCCGGCACACCAAACAAGCGAGCCGAGAAGTCGATGTTGTCGTAGACGGACAGCGAGCGGTACAGGTTGCGCCCCAGGCCTTGCGGCATGAAGGCCACCCGTGGCGCCAGCGATTGGCGGAAGGCACGGTCCTTGATGTCCCCGCCCAGTACCTGCATGCGGCCGGTCTGGGTCTTCTTGATGCCAGAAATGAGGCTGAGCAAGGTGGACTTGCCCACCCCATCCGGCCCCACCAGACCAATGGTTCGGCCGGCGGGCAAGATCAGGTCGATGTTGTCCAGGGCCTGCTGCGCGCCATAACGATGCGACAGGCCTTCGATGACGACGGCGTGGTCCATGGGCTACCCCGATCAGTTGGGGAAGGCGCCAGGCAATCCGGATGATGACGATTGTTGCGGCCAGCTGTTTTCCGGGCTGCGTACGCGCACGTAGCCATTGCCCGTGAGCCCTGCCTTGAGCAGGCCGGCGTTGGCCACGGCCACGTCTTCGGCCAGGCTGAGCTTGACGCGGTAAGTCAGCTTCTCTCGCTCGCTGGGTGTCTCCACATGCTTGGGCGTGAACTGGGCCTCGGCCGCCACGAAGGACACCTTCGCGGGCAGGGGCATCTGGGGTGCGGCATCCAGCACGATGCGGGCTTCATCGCCCACGCGCAACTGCCCAGCCACCTTGGTCGGCAGGAAGATGGTCATGTGCACATGGGCCGTGTCGAGCAAAGTGGCCACGCGGCCGCCGGCGGGGATCACCGAACTGGGTTCGACCACACGGTACTCGATGCGACCGGCGACCGGTGCGCGCAAGGTGTGGTCCGCGATGGCGAGCTTCAGGCGTTTGATGCCTGCATCCGCCTCGTCCCGTGCCGCCGACGCTTCGCCGACAGCCGCAGTGGCAATGTTCACGCCGGTCTGCTCACCATCGCGCTGAGCCTGACGACGCTTGACTTCCGAATCCGACACCAGCACCTGCTTTTGCAGATCCACGGCGTTGTTGAACTCCATCTGGGCCACATTGGCCTGGATGCGGTGCACCTGGGTTTCACCTTGTGCACGCGCCATGGCTTGCACGGCACGCTGGCGCATGGCCTGAACACCCACCAGTTGGGCTTCCAGATCGCCCGTGTCCATCCGGGCCACCACATCGCCTGCCTTGACCATGTCCCCCTCCTGCACCGGCACGTCCAGCACGCGGCCAGGGAACTTCGAGGCGATCTCGATGCGCGCGACCTCGATGCGGCCATTGGCCTTGATCACATCATCGGCGGCGCCGGTGGGTTTGAACATCGTCCAGGTGCCCCATGCGGCCGACATGGTCAGGGCGGACACCAAGGAACCCATTGCAAAGCTGCGGTAAATCACGTCTGACTCCTTCAAATGCCAACTGGATCAAGGTGTCTGCGTAATTTCTTGTTCATGCTGTCTCCTCAATAGCCCAGGTCTTCTGTCTGGTACCGAGTCTGGCAAGAGCGGCCTGGGTTTGGCCCCTAGCAAAAGTTAGGTTTTGAACAAGATGAACGACACCATGTCGCCGCCGCATCCCAAGAGTACGCAAGCCCTTCCCGACGGGCGATTGC
>JACPOH010000349.1 GCA_016185075.1 Aquabacterium sp.
CGAAATCTTCTACGACCACGGCCCCGAGATCCCTGGTGGCCCTCCTGGCAGCCCGGACGAAGACGGCGACCGCTACATCGAGATATGGAACAACGTCTTCATGCAGTTCAACCGCACCGAGGACGGCGTGATGCACCCGTTGCCCAAGCCCTCGGTGGACACCGGCATGGGCCTGGAGCGCATCGCCACCGTGCTGCAAGGCAAGCACAGCAACTACGAGATCGACCTGTTCCAGGCCTTGCTGGCTGCGGCCAAGACGGCGGTGGACGCCGCTGGTGGTGAAAACTGCGATGCCAGCAGCCCCAGCCTGAAGGTCATCGCCGACCACATCCGCGCCTGCTCGTTCACGGTGGCCGATGGCGTCATCCCCAGCAACGAAGGCCGTGGCTATGTGCTGCGCCGCATCACCCGCCGCGCCATCCGCCACGGCTACAAGCTGGGCGCTCGCACCCCCTTCTTCCACAAGCTGGTGTCGGCCCTGGTCGAACAGATGGGCGAGGCCTACCCCGAGTTGCGTGCCAACGAAAAGCGCATCACCGATGTGCTGAAGACGGAAGAAGAGCGCTTCTTCCAGACCATTGCCCACGGCATGGAAATCCTGGAAGGCGCCCTGGCATCCGGCGCCAAGCAGGTGGACGGCGAAACCGCCTTCAAGCTGCACGACACCTACGGCTTCCCTGTTGACCTGACCGCCGACGTCTGCCGCGAACGCGACGTGACCGTGGACCAGGCTGGCTTCGATGCCGCCATGGCTCGTCAGCGCGAGCAGGCCCGTGCCGCCGGCAAGTTCAAGATGGCAGCCGGCCTGGAATACAAGGGCGTGGCCACCGGCTTCCATGGCTACGAGCACCTGACGGTGGACGCCGCCAACGTGACCGCCATTTATGTGGACGGCGCCTCGGTGCAAGAGGCCAACGCCGGTGACGACGCCGTCATCGTGCTGGATCACACGCCGTTCTACGCCGAGTCCGGTGGCCAGTGCGGCGACAGCGGCGACCTGCGCAACGCCACCAGCCGCTTCCTCGTCGAAGACACGCAGAAGATCCAATGCCGATGCGCAGGCGCAGGTCATGGCCCTGGAAGATGCTCAGAAGTCCGGCGCCATGATGCTGTTTGGCGAGAAGTACGGCGAGACCGTGCGCGTGCTCAGCATCGGCTCCTCCAAGGAACTGTGCGGCGGCACCCACGTCAAGCGCACAGGTGACATCGGCTTGTTCAAGATCGTGGCCGAAGGTGGCGTGGCCGCTGGTGTGCGCCGTGTCGAGGCCATCACCGGCGCCAATGCGCTGGCCTACACCCAGAACCTGGAGACCACGCTCAATGGTGTGGCTGCCCTGATCAAGGCCACCCCGCACGAAGTGCCAGCCCGCGTGGCCGCCGCCATGGACCAGATCCGTGCGCTGGAGAAGGAAATCGCCGCGCTCAAGGGCAAGCTGGCCTCCAGCCAGGGCGACGAGCTCATGGCCCAGGCTGTCGAGATCAAGGGCGTCAAGGTGCTGGCCGCTCAGCTGGAAGGCGCTGACGCCGCCACGCTGCGCAACACCATGGACAAGCTCAAGGACAAGCTCAAGACCGCCGCCATCGTGCTGGCCGCAGTGGAGGGTGGCAAGGTCCAGATCGCCGCAGGCGTGACGGCCGATACCACCGGCAAGATCAAGGCCGGCGAGCTGGTCAACTTCGTCGCCCAGCAAGTGGGCGGCAAGGGCGGCGGCAAGCCTGACATGGCCATGGCCGGTGGTACCGATGCGGCGGGCCTGCCCAAGGCGTTGGCCAGCGTGCAGGCCTGGGCGGCAGAGAAGCTCTGATCAGGCTGCGGCGGCGCTGACCACCTGGTTGCGCCCGCCCGCCTTGCCCTGATAGAGCGCCTCATCGGCGCGCACGATGGCCTGTTCGGCATCTTCCGATGGGGTCATCGTGGCCACGCCCAGGGTCACTGTCATCCTGATGGGCGCAGCCCCGTTGGCTTCGATCACCAGCGCCTCTATTTTGCGGCGAATGCGCTCGGCCACAAGCCGGGCGCCATCTTCATTGGTGTCTGGCAGCACGGCCAGAAACTCTTCGCCACCCCAGCGGGCCACGAAGTCAATGTCTCGCATGCAGCTCTCCAGCGTACGGCTGACGGCCTTGAGCACGGCATTGCCGGCCTCGTGACCGGCTGATTCGTTGACCAGCCTGAAGTTGTCCAGATCGCACAGCACGAACGACAAGGGGTGATCGCCCCGGCGCATGCGGCTTTCTTCGCGGCGGATGGCCTCCGTGATGGCGCGGCGGTTCTTGAGCTGGGTCAGCGCGTCCGTTTGCGACAGTTCGCGCAGCACCGCTGCGGTCTTCTCAAGCAGATAGAAGTAGTAGCCGGCGAACGACACCAGCATGACCATGATGCCGAGCACATTGAAGTAGTGCAGGCCTTCTGTCACCAGGGCGGAAAGCTCATGGCCTGGTGCGCGATGGCGCATGGCGATGTCCAGCCCCAGGTACACGAGCATGAGGCCCAGCACCGTGCCTGCCTTCAGCAGCAGGGGCCGGATGGAGCTGATCACCGCAGCCGGGATCATCAGCAGGATGTAGTAGTGGAATCCGGTGTCCCACCCGACGATGAGCACGGCCACGACCGAGTGCACCAGTGCGCTCAGCACCGTCACCGCCCAGGCCTGTGCCACACGCTCCCGACGTGCGAGCTGGAAGGCGCCAGCGAAGCCCAACATGCTGGCGATGCTCACATAGGCCAAGGTGGGCACCTCCGCCTGGAAGAACAGCGTCAGGAATCCGAGATGGGCGAGGCCGCAGATGAGCGCCACCCCCTGCAGCACCGCTTTGAAGGCGTCAACCTGCACGGCATCGAGGCCATGCAAGCCTTGCTGGGGCGCGCCAAAGGAGGGAAGGGGCGTAGCCATACCGGTGCGGTTTGCTGTGAGCATCCCTGGATATCGGAATGTGGCAAGAGCGACTTGAGCAGCGTGTTTCGTGCACTGCATCACGCATCTCCGCTTGTGCTGGCGCATGAAACAGTGCGTTTGTCGCGATGACGTCCTTGATGTCACCCCTGATCCTGTGCGCTCAAGGGTATGCAGGGCTAAATTATTGATACCGAAGAACCGATCTGAAGGTGATGAACATGAGCGCACAAAAACCCAAACACGATGCCGTGCATCCCATCATTCCCCGCGAAAAGCTGGACTTTGGTCTGGATGGTGATGTGCCCAAGTACTGGTTCGGCGGAGACGCCTACAAGAGCCGTTTCTGGGACGCCTTGTCCATCATCTTCCCGCCCGGCGAGAAGTTCTTCATGACTTGCGTGCGCGATTTCCGCGACCGCATCAGCGACCCCAAGCTGCTGGAAGACATCCAGGGCTTCAACCGTCAGGAAGCCCAGCACACGCTGGTGCACCGCCAGGACAACGACCGCCTGCGCCGCCAGGGTGTGGACGTCGACAAGCTGACCAAGTACGTCGACCAGATGCTCAACGTGGACTACCGCAAGAAGTACAGCCGCGAGTACACCCTGTCCATCACCTCGGCGCTGGAGCACTTCACGTCCATCATCGCCCACAGCCTTTTCGACAAGCGTGATGTGATGAAGGAGGCCGATTTCCGTGTGCGCGCCATGTACGCCTGGCATGCCATCGAAGAAGTCGAGCACAAGGGCGTTGCTTATGACGTGATGGAAGACTACGCCAAGGTGGGCTACTGGATGCGCGTCTGGGGTCTGGTGCATGCGTCGGTCATGTTCCCGGTCACGATCTTTGCGATCCAGCGCCAGCTGCTGATCCATGACGGCTTCAACGCCTGGCAGCGCGCCAAGTTGATGGCCAAAGGTACCTGGTGGCTGTTCAAACCGGGTGGTTTGCTGCAGCCCATGGCCAAGCACTACTGGACTTACTACAAGCCCGGTTACCACCCCTGGCAGGAAACCGAGCAGCATGGCTACGAGGAGTGGCTGGCCGCGTTCAACGGTTCCAAGGATCCGGTCAAGGCCAGCGAACAGATGCGCCACGACCTGGCGCTGTCCACCTGAGCCGGGCTCGAAACGCGTCATGCAAAAGGCCTCCTTGGAGGCCTTTTGCTTTTGGCCGTCGACCTGTCTCCCTCGATGACTTGGTGGAAACGCTTGGTTGTGGCTGTCGCGCAGGAACCCCTGCTGTCATACCTCATCCTGTATCCGCTTTGGCGCCGTTTGTACAGTCTGCCTACCCCGGAGACACGAGGATCGAGTTACAACATGGCAAAACACCCTGAAGCGCTGCACCCCATCATCCCCCGCGAAAAGCTGGATTTCGGTTTCGACAAGAGCATTCCCAAGTACTGGTTTGGTGGCGACGCATTCAAGTCCCGCTTCTTCGACGCCCTGTCGGTGATCTTCCCGCCCGGCGAGAAGTTCTTCATGACCTCGGTGCGTGATTTCCGGGATCGCATCAATGACCCCAAGCTGCTGCAGGACATCAAGGATTTCAACCGCCAGGAAGGGCAGCACACGCTGGTGCACAACCAGTACAACGAGCACCTCAAGGATCAAGGCATCGACGTGGATTACCTGATCGGCTGGCTCAACAAGCTGCTGTTCGACACCTACCGCAGCCGCTACAGCCGCGCGTACACCCTGGGCATCACGTCCGCACTGGAACACTTCACCGCCCTGGGCGCGCATGCCTTGTTCGACAAGCGTGATGTCCTCAAGGAGGCCCACCCCAAGGTGCGCGCCATGTACGCCTGGCATGCCATCGAAGAAGTCGAGCACAAGGGCGTTGCCTATGACGTCATGATCGACTACGCCAAGGTGGGCTACGCCCTGCGCATCTGGACCCTGCTGCACACCACCTTGATCTTCCCGCTGGTGATCTTCAAGTTCCTGAACTTCATGCTCAAGCAAGACGGCTTCAGCTGGTGGCAGCGCGTGAAGCTCAATGCGGGCGGCATCTGGTGGCTGCTGAAGCCGGGTGGCTTCGTCGGGCCCCTCTACAGCCACTACTTCCAGTACTACAAGCCCGGCTACCACCCCTGGGACGAGACCGAGCAGCCTGGCTATGACGAGTGGCTGCAGGCTTTCGATCTGCACCGCGACCCGGTGGAAGCCAGCGAATTGATGCGCGCAGCGTTGGCGCGTTGATATTTATTGGTTTGATTGCCCCGTAGTTGGTTAGACTTCGGCACACTCCATGGGGGTGTGCCGATTTCGTCTATGCGTATTCCACTGCCACCACAAGCCGTTCTAGAGGCCATGGGCGTCAAGCCCATTCCCTTGTTCATGTTGTCCGCCTGGATCAAGGCGGCCGCCAAATGCGGTTTCAATGTTCAGCCCCTGTTCAAGGAGGCTGGCATCAAGATCGACCTGATCCGACTGGAGGACGCACGCGTCTCGCCCTTGCAGCTCATTTCGCTGCTGGAGCAGTGCGTGGCCATGTCGCCACCGGACAAGCATTTTCCGCTGGTGCTGGGCGACACCTTTGCCTTCGAATCTCTGCCTGAGTTCGAAACGCTGCTGACCACCAGCCCCACCTTGCGTGAAGCCTTGCGCGTGGCGGATCTGGCGCGCCGCATGGTTCTGCCTTGGCTGACGCTGGAGGTGAAGGAAGAAGGCGAGCTGGCCAAGGTCATCGTCGGCTTCGAC
>JACPOH010000350.1 GCA_016185075.1 Aquabacterium sp.
GAACAGCCAGTTGAAGATCTTGGCGCCCGTCGGGATCGAGATGATCATCGTCGTGATGCCGAAGAAGGAGTTCACGCTGGCGCCCGAACCCATGGTGAAGAAGTGGTGCAGCCACACCAGGTAGGACAGGATGGTGATCACCACCGTGGCGTAGACCATGGAGGCGTAACCGAAGAGCTTCTTGCCGCTGAAGGTGGAGACCACTTCAGAGAAGATGCCGAACACGGGCAGCACCAGGATGTAGACCTCGGGGTGGCCCCAGATCCAGATCAGGTTCACGTACAACATGGGGTTGCCGCCCAAGTCGTTGGTGAAGAAGTTGGTGCCCAGGTAGCGGTCAGCCGTCAGCAGGGCCAGGGTCGCGGCCAGCACAGGGAAGGAAGCCACGATCAGCACGTTGGTGCACAGGGACGTCCAGGTGAAGACGGGCATCTTCATCATGGTCATGCCGGGTGCGCGCATCTTGATGATGGTGGCGATCAGGTTGATGCCCGATAGCGTCGTCCCGATACCCGCGATCTGCAGTGACCAGAGGTAGTAGTCCACCCCCACATCCGGCGATTGCAGCAGACCCGACAGCGGCGGATAGGCCAGCCAGCCGGTCTTGGCGAACTCACCGATGAACAGCGACACCATCACCAGGATGGCGCCACCGGCCGTCATCCAGAAGCTGAAGTTGTTCAGGAAGGGGAAGGCCACGTCGCGCGCACCGATCTGCAGTGGCACCACGTAGTTCATGAAGCCGGTCACCAGAGGCATGGCCACGAAGAAGATCATGATCACGCCGTGGGCGGTGAAGACCTGGTCGTAGTGGTGCGGCGGCAGGAAGCCGGGGTTGTCACCAAAGGCCATGGCCTGCTGGGCACGCATCATCACCGCGTCGGCAAAGCCGCGCAGCAGCATGATCAGGCCCATCACGATGTACATGATGCCGATCTTCTTGTGGTCGATGCTGCAGATCCAGTCGCGCCACAGCGGGCCCCACAGGCGGAATTTGGTGAGCAAGGCCAGCACGCCCAGGCCACCCAGGGCCACAGCGGCGAAGGTGGCGACCAGGATGGGCTCGTGGTACGGAATGGCCTCGAGGCTGAGGCGTCCGAAGATCAATTGGCTGAGTTCGGGGGACATCTTCGATCTCGCAAGAGCGTGAAGCGCAAGCCCCGAGGGGCTGCGCGGGATTCAGTTCAAGGCAGGGCGATTTCCGTGCGGGCAGGTGCCATCACGGAAGAGACCAGGGTGGCACTGCCGCGCGTGTTGGTCGGCGTGCACTGGGCCGCGACCACGATGCGCTCCTGCAGGCCATCGGCTGTACGCCATGTCTGTTTGGTCAGGCCGCTCACGCTGCCCTTGCCCAGACCGCCGCGTGCATCAATGGCCGCCATCTGGTGGTGGCACATCTTGCTGGTGTCCACGCAGCGGTTGAGGATGGCGTGGTAGAGGTCGGCGTCCACGCTGGCGTAGCGGCGCACCCCGTCACGCGTGCTGGGCTGCTCCAGTTTCAGGAAACCGGCGCGGTCCAGCGGCTGGCCTTCGGCCTTGTTGCTGGCGACCCAGCGCTCGAAATCCTCGTTGGACAGGCCATGGAACTTGAAGCGCATGTCAGAGAAGCCACCACCGCTGTAGTTGGCCGACATGCCCTGGTACACCCCCGCCTTGTTGATGACGGCGTGCAGCTTGGTTTCCATGCCGGGCATGGCGTAGATCATGCCGGCCAGATCAGGGATGTAGAACGCGTTCATCACGTTGGAACCCGTGATCTTGAACTGGATGGGACGGTCAACCGGCGCAGCCAGCTCGTTGAGCGTGGCGATGCCCTGCTCGGGGTAGATGAACAGCCACTTCCAGTCCAGGGCCACCACTTCCACCACCAGCGGTTTGACGTCAGGCGGCACAGGACGCTGGGCGTCGATGCGGTCCAGCGGGCGGTAGGGGTCGAGCTTGTGGGTGCTGATCCAGGTGATCGTGCCCAGGGCGAGGATGATCAGCAGCGGCGCGCCCCAGATCATCAGCTCCAGGCGGGTGGAGTGGTCCCAGTCGGGGGTGTAGGTGGCCGCCGTGTTGGAAGCGCGGTACCGCCATGCGAAAAACAGCGTCAGCACGATCACCGGCACGATGATCAGCAGCATCAGCAAGGTCGAGGTGACGATGAGGTCAGCCTGTTGCCGGGCGATGTCGCCATGTGGCTTCATCACGACGAAGTTGCAGCCGGACAGCGCGGCTGAGACACCCAGGAGCCCCAGAAGGGCGAGGGGTCGACGGGACGGACGGGAAGGGTACATCAGGGTTACCCGCGGGAGCGGGAAAACGAGAGTTGTGCAGCGGGCCCGAATGTATCTTGATTGAGCTGGATCAACC
This sequence comes from Aquabacterium sp., assembly GCA_016185075.1. Taxonomy (GTDB): domain Bacteria; phylum Pseudomonadota; class Gammaproteobacteria; order Burkholderiales; family Burkholderiaceae_C; genus Aquabacterium. Next base: position 2,356 of record JACPOH010000350.1, read on the forward strand.
ATTGGACATTTTGTCCAAGGCACCAGGAGGTCGCGAACATGAGCACTGCGGGCATTCACGCGCTTCACGCTATGAAATACCCCCCTGATGCCCCGCGGATCGAGTCCCAGTCGGTTGCGCCTGGCGACATTGCCGTCGGTGTGGTCATCGGGCGCGCATCCGAGTACTTCGACTTCTTCGTCTACGGCATCGCGTCCGTGCTGGTCTTTCCGGCGCTGTTCTTCCCCTTCGTGGACCGCTTGCAAGGCACCCTGTTCGCCTTCGCGCTGCTGGCGCTGGCCTTCGTGGTGCGCCCCATCGGCACGCTGGCGGGCATGGCGATCCAGCAGCAATGGGGGCGCGGCACCAAACTGACTTCTGCCCTGTTCCTGCTGGGCATCTCCACCGTGGGCATGGCGCTGCTGCCGGGCAGCGAGGCGTCCGAGGCCTGGGTGGCCATCTCGCTGCTGACACTGTGCCGCATCGGGCAGGGCCTGGCGCTGGGCGCCTCGTGGGACGGCCTGCCCTCGCTGCTGGCGCTCAACGCGCCCGAGAGTCGCCGCGGCTGGTACGCCATGCTGGGGCAACTGGGGGCGCCTCTGGGCTTCATCCTGGCCAGCGGCCTGTTTGCCTACCTGTGGGGCAACCTGTCCACCGCCGACTTTCTGAGCTGGGGCTGGCGCTTCCCCTTCTTCACGGCCTTCACCCTCAATGTGGTGGGCCTGTTTGCGCGGCTGCGGCTGGTGCTCACCCACGAGTACGAGCGAGAACTCAGCGCCCACGAGCTGGACCCTTGTGATCCCAAGGCGCTGTTCCAGGAGCAGGGGCTCAATGTGGTGATTGGCGGGTTCGCCGCACTGGCCAGCTATGCCCTGTTCCACCTGGTGACGGTGTTCCCCTTGTCATGGATCGCCCTGTACTCGCAGCAATCGGTGGCGCAGTTCCTGTCCATCGAGTTGCTGGGGGCCGTGCTGTGCGCAGCGGCCATGCCCTTGTCCGGGCTGATGGCAGACCGCATCGGGCGCCGCCGCACGCTGGGCACACTCGCCGCCCTGATCGCGGCATTCAGCGTGCTCACCCCCTGGCTGCTGGGCGGTGGCACACCGGGCCAGGATGCCTTCATCCTGATCGGCTTCGTGTTGCTGGGTCTCTCGTATGGCCAGTCTGCCGGTTCGGTGACGTCCAACTTCCTGCCCAAGTTCCGCTACACCGGCGCGGCCCTGACAGCGGATCTGGCCTGGCTGGTGGGCGCCGCCTTTGCCCCGCTGGTTGCACTGGGTTTGTCGGCCCGGTTCGGCCTGGTGGCGGTCAGTATCTACTTGCTGGCCGGTGCCGTCTGCACCCTGCTGGCCTTGCGGGTGAACCGCAGCCTGTACGCGGTGCGCGACTGAGATCGCCCGGCCTGGCCGGTGTATTTGCACGGTTGCGGCTCGGCCATGCACGAGCCGATGCCTCAAGCGGGCGCCGCTCGACTAATCTGGCCGGATAGAACCTGCCCTGGCCTTGAACCCCATGACAAGCGCTGCAAGCATCGACAAGACTCGCCCCCACAAGCTGGCCATGCCGGAAGGTGAGGACGCGACGCAGTCGCCCGTGCTGGTCTACCGGTACCTTGACAACGGCGAACTGATCGAGGTGCCCAACACGGTCGATAACCAGACCCCAGGCGTGCTGGCGCAGGAGATGCGCCTTCGTCAGGCCCAGTTCCTGCAGATGGCCGAAGATGCGCTGCACACCAAGGGCACGCCCGAGTGGCAGCGTTTGTTCGAGCACGACAACGCCAAGCGGCAAGCCCAGGAGATGGCCGAGCGCGCCAAGGTGTACGAAGACCTGGAGCAGATGATGTGCAGCGGCTACCTGAGCAGTGGCCTGCCCCTGCCGGACCGCGTCCACTACCACCGCACACGGGAAGCGCTGGCCGAGTACCTGGCCACCAAGCCCGAGCGAGACGCCATGCGCGACGAGATCTCGGACCCCGCATCGTGCAGGGCCTGGGAGATCGTCGAACAGCAGGCCGAAGTCAGCCTGCAGTACGCCTACTTCTTCGACACCAGCGACATCCACAGCCGCGAGCAATGCCGGCGCATCAGCGCATTGGACATCTTCAATCTGTTGAACAAGGACGCATGAACCGTTTGCGTTTGCCTTTGCCCGGGCGCCAGCGCCTCAGCGCACAGGCTCGTGCTTGAAGGTGTAGCGGGCCAGCCTGGCACTCAGCGCCTCACTGTGGCCACTGGCCTGCCAACGCACCATCACGCCGACGCGAGGGTCCTGGCTTGCTTCACACAAGGAGAGCACCGCACCCACAGCCTGCGCTTCCTCGCGCACGACAGATTCCAGCTCCTTGAGTATCAGCGCGGGCTTGAAGATCTTGCCGATGGCGGTGGTGGGCAGGGTGTCCACGATGTGGATGCGCTTGGGCCAGGCAGCGCGCTCGGCAACCGTGGCCTGAGCGTGCTGCAGCAACTCGGCCTCGTTGGCCGACCGGCCCTCACGCAGCTGAACATAGACCACGGGTACCTCGCCCGCGTGGGCATCAGGGCGCCCCACCGCCGCCGCCATTGCCACGGCCGAGTGGGTATGCAGCGCCTCCTCGATCAGCTTGGGGTCGATGTTGTGGCCACCCCGGATGATGAGTTCCTTCTTGCGACCGGTCAGCCAGAAATAACCATCGGCATCTTCGCGCCCGAGGTCACCGGTGTTGAGCCAGCGCTCGGTTTCCCCGCGTTCGTTGGGGCGCTCGATCCACAGGCCCTTGTTGTGCTCGGGGTGCAGGTAGCCCTGAAAGAGGTTGGGGCCACGGATGACCAGCACGCCGACTTCGTCGCACGCCGCATCACGCTGCCAGCGGCCCTGCTCGTCCAGGATGACAGCCAGCATGGGTTGCCATGGCAGCCGCAGACCGATCGAGCCAAGCCTCGGTTCACCATGAGGCGGGTTGAGGCTCGAAACGCAGCCCCCTTCCGTCAAGCCATAGCCCTCCAGGATCTTGACGCCTGTTTCCTGCTGGAACCGGTGGAACAGCTCCACCGGCATGGGCGCGGCGCCGCACACGCCATACTTCAGTTCGCTCAGATCCTGGCCTTTGGGCGGGTACTGCAGCAAAGCGGAGTACACGGTGGGCACGCCAGAGAAGAACACGAATCGGTAGTGTGCCGCGATGTCCCAGAAGCGGGGGATGAGCCCTGGCGCCCTGTAGCCTTGCGGCGTGCCCAGCACCACGTGCGCCCCCACCGACCAGGGCGTCAAGCCCGTGCCGATCTGCGCATTGACATGGAACAGTGGCAAGCCACAGAACAGCGAACGGCCAGCCCCCTCGATCTCGTCGCCGAAGGCGGCGGCCAATTCCAGGGCATTGGCCACTTCCGTTCGGTGCGTGCGCACGGCAATCTTGGGCAGGCCCGTGGTGCCACCGGTGCAGAAGTACGAGGCCTTGTCGTCCAGCGTAGGGGCGGCAAACGCAAGCGCCTGGGCAGGTGCCGCGTCGAGCAAAGGCCACAAGGGCTGCACCTTCGCCTTGCCCACCTTACCCGGCGTTTTCATCCGCGACACCCAGCGCAGCAATGGCGCCAGCGTGTGGCGCAGGTAAGTCAAGGGGCTGACGGTGAGCACATGCTGAAGGCTGGGCACCTGGGCTGCGGCTTGCGACGCCTTTTCCCAAAGGTCTGCGCTCGGTGTGGGCGCCAGGGTGACCAGCACCTTCGGCCGCGCGGCGTTCATGAGTTCGGCCATCAAGTCCGGCTCCAGCAAGGGGTTGATCGCGAAGACGATGCCCGCAGCCTCGCCGCCCCAGATCGTCCAGTGCGTTTCAGGCAGGTTCGGCAGGATGAAGGCGATCACGTCACCACGGTCGACACCCAGCTGGCGAAAGGCATTGGCCGCCTGGGTGATGCGCGCCATCCACTCGCGGTGGCTCCAGACGAAGGGCGCCGTGTGGTCTTCCGTACGCAGGAAGAAACTCAGTGCCGGCGCATCGGGCTGGATCAAGGCGCCTCGCCGCAACATGTCATAGGTGTTGCGAACCTGTCCGATGAGGTCGGGCTGATGGGCTTCGATGGCGTGGACATCGTCCAGCTCACCAACGCCCGAAGGCGCACTGGGTTGGACAGATCGCAGCGTGGCGACTGAAGGCATGGGGGGTCTCCGATACAGGTGTGTGAAAAACAGTCACGCACGCACCGGGAGACACCCAGGCGTGCGATCAGGCGAGCGTGGCGTCAGGCCGTGTGCGGGCCAGGAGCGCCTGCTCAGGGAACTCGACAGGGGTGATGGGGGTGCTGACCAACTTGCGTGCTTGCGCCTTGGTCATGCCCAGGCCCAGCAACAGCTGAAAGATGACTTCTTCGGGGTAGTTGGCCGGCAGGGAAGACGACAGGGCTTGTGGCAGACTCATCGCCACGATGGCGGCATGCGCGGTGCCCAGCACCAGCGTCAACCCGACCTCGACCGAACCCAGGTTGAAGCGGCCACTGGCCATGGCCGCCTGGATGTCACGCGGCAGGTAGGCCATCGCCAGGCTGTTGCTGGTCGCCATGGAAAGACCGGAACGCGCCACAAACTGCGCCAGCAGCGGGTGGGCCCGCATGGTGTGCAGCGTCATCCGCAGGCCGCAGGCCAGGCGCTCGGCCGGATCCTTGCATTGGGTGACCACCGCTTCGACCAGCACCAGCAACTCATCGCCCAGCTCTTTGACGACGGCAGCCAGCAGCTCTTCGTTGGTGCGGAAGTAGTTGTAGAAGGTGCCGCGCGATACCTCGGCCAGCGCGATGACGTCTTCGATCACGGCCGCGTCCGCCCCCTTTTGTGCGAACACATGCAGCGCGCTCTCAATCAGGCGCATGCGCATGCGTTCACGCTTTTCTGCGGCGACTCGGGTGCGGTGGTCGGGGGTGCTCATGGGGATCAAGGGTGTGGAAAAAAACGCAAATGTCTCACGCGCCAGCGGTACCGTTTTCTCCACCCCCTAAATTGACGTTTATGTCATCCTGACGTTTATGTCATTATTACAAGACAACGCGGGGTGTGCAAGCCCCGATGCGACACCAACCCATGAGCGCCACAGCCATGTCATCGCCCACCGTTCTTCGCACGGCGCCGGAATACCCGGCCAGCCAATGCCCTGCCTTCGTCCAGGCCCTTGATCGACCCGAGCCACTGATGCGGGCGCGCCAACTCGCCTTCCTGATGTTCGAGAAGCGCGACCTGATCGGGGCCGAGCGCTTCTGGCGGGACTTCGGCCTGATCACGGTGTCACGCACCAGCGAACGGCTGGTCATGCGCGCGGCCGGTTCTTCGCCAGCCGTTCTGGTGGCGACACGCGCCAGGCGCTCCCGCTACGTTGGCGCGGCCTTTGTGGCCCCGGATGACGTGGACCTGCGCCAACTGGCACGCGAACTGGGCGGGCAGGCGGTGCCCGGCGACGCACTGCCCGGCGGTGGCCTGGCCTTCAGCTTCAAGGATCCGGACGGGCATGCGGTCTGGCTGATTCAAGGCTGGGGCCAACTGGACCCTCTGCCGGTTCGCGAACCGCTCACCAACCAGATCAACACCCTGACGCAAACACCACGGGTCAACGCCACGATTCGCCCCCCCATCGAGCCTGCACGCATCGGGCGCCTGGGCCATGTGGTGATGCAGACCACCGACTTCCAGCGCATGACCCAGTGGTACATGCGCGTGCTGGGCCTCATCCCCACAGACGTGCAATACCTGCCCGATGGCTCGCCCTTGCTGACCTTCTTTCGCCTCGATCTGGGCGCCACCCCAGCGGACCATCACACCGTGGTCATCGCCGGTGGACTGGAAGCCCGGTACGAGCACAGCGCCTGGGAAGTTGAAGACCTCGATGCCCTCGGACAAGGGCAACAGGTGCTCATGTCACAGGGGCACAAGCACATGTGGGGCATCGGCCGCCACGTGCTGGGCAGCCAGCTGTTCGATTACTGGTACGACCCCGACGGCTTCGAGTTCGAGCACTACACCGATGGAGACGTCTTCACCTCCGATCACGAGACCCGCTACGTGCCCTTCGGCCCCGCCACCATCTGGGCATGGGGTTCGGATGTGCCACCCACCATGTTCCCGCAGAAAGGGCCAGCACTCCTCTGGAAGGTCTTCAAGCTCTGGCGAGCCGGGCAGCTTGATCTACCGAGGTTGCTGATGTCCGGCAAGGTCATCGACACCCCGGCGCGTCCTTGGCTGTGAGCCTCCCCTCACCCGTTTCTCTTCACCGACTTGCAAAGGCACCACATGGCCACCTCCGTCGTTCGTTTCCAGCACAAGGCTGCCCCCACCTCCAGCGCTCCACAGTGGGGCGTTCTGTTTGACCGTCGCATCGCCGTGCTGCCCATCCAGGCGGCCACGACGGGTGAGTTTGTCCGCCAGGCTCTGCCAATGGCACGCGCCACCACTCGCGACCAGGCCACCTTGAGCCTGGACGACGTGAAGCTGTTGTCACCGGTCACCTCGAACCAGCAATTCATCTGCCAAGGGGTGAACTACGAAAGCCATGTGCGCGAATCGGGCCTGGATCCAAAGAACTTCCCCTTCAACACGATCTTCACCAAAGCCTCCTCCTGCATCACCGGCCCAACTGACGATGTCATCCGACCTCGGCACGTGAAACTGCTGGACTTCGAGATCGAGTTGGGCCTGGTCCTGGCAGAAGACCTGACCCAGGCGCGCGACGTGCGCGCGGATCGCCTGCACGAGGTGCTGGCGGGGCTGACCATCGTCAATGACGTCTCGGCGCGTGACGTGCAGCTGCCTCAGGGGCAGTTCTACAAAGGCAAGAGCTACCGCACGTTCGGCCCCGTCGGCCCGACGCTGCTGCTGCTGGAGCCGCATGAGTGGGCACTGTGGCCCAGCCTGCGCATGCGCCTGACGGTGAACGGACAGGAACGCCAGAACGACCTGTGCGGCTCGATGCTGTTCAAGCCACACCAGACCCTCAGCGAGTTGTCGGCCATGCAGGACCTGCACGCAGGCGACCTGATCGCCACGGGTACGCCCGCCGGTTGCGCCGCACGGGCCCCAGGCAAGCTGCCCATGTTCATGGCGCGGCACTTCATCTCGGAGGCCACCAAGTGGAAGTTCTTTGTGCGCAGAGGCCTGAAGGACCCGCTGTTTCTGCAGCCCAACGATGTGATGGAGTTGAGCATCCGCACCGATGACGGCCGACTCGATCTGGGCCAGCAACGCAACCGGGTGATGCCAGCATGACGACGCCCATGGCACTGGTGTGCCAGGTCGGCAACAACTCGACCGCCCCTTGCCTGCGGTGGGTGCCCGTGCCGCGACGCACCCTGGGGCACGACGAAGTGCGGGTCACGGTGCGCATGGCCTCCGTCAACCCGATCGATGTCAAACGGGCAGGCGGTTATGGACAACGGATCCTGTCGCTGATGGGTGCCGGTGGGCGCACGCTGGTCCTGGGTAACGACTTCGCAGGCGTCGTGGCGGACGTGGGTCGAGACGTTGCAGACGTGTTGCCCGGCGACCGCGTCTGGGGTCTGGTGCCAACCGGCGGCCAGGGCTCGCACCGCAGCGAGGTGTGTGTGCCATCGCGCTGGGTGCGCCCACTGCCACGGGCCGCCGAGATGACCGCGGTCGTGGCGCTGCCTTACACCTTCACCACGCTATGGCGTGCGCTCAAGGCCATCAGGCTGCATGAGCACAACGCAGCGGGGCGCCATGTGCTCGTCAACGGCGCAGGTGGTGCTCTGGGGCAGTTGGCCATCCAGCTGTTGTCGCGATGGGGCGCCCAGGTGACCGCCGTCTGCAGCCAGGGCTCAGCGACGCGCTGCCTGGCTCTGGGTGCAGCTCAGGTCATCGATCGGCACAACACGCCCTTGGCTGAGCTGCCTTCCGTCTTTGACGCCACCTTGAACTTCGGCGCGTGGGCTGACGAGGCTGGTGTGGTCGATCGGCTTCATCGGTCGGCACTGGGGCACGCGACCACGGTGCACCCCTTGCTGGCCGACATCGATGCGCAGGGCTGGCTGCGCGGCAGCCTGTCCTGCTGGCGAAGCTGGCGAGGCATGTACCGACGCGTGCATGACCTGGCACCGCAAGCCCGCTATGCCTGGGTCGTTTTCAAACCGGATGAAGACGCCCTGAACACCATCGAGGCCAGCCTGCTCACGCACCCCTTGCAGATCGATGTCGCGCACCGCGCCCCATTCCATCATGCGGACAGCGCCTTTGCACACGTTGGCCAGGGCCACCCCACGCGGGCGGTGCTGGTCTCTGACCTTTGACCCAGACAGAAGGACAAGACATGAACTTGCCAAACCAGACGGATGTGTTGTTGGTGGGCCTCGGCCCAGTGGGCGCGGCCTTGGCCAATCTGCTGGGCCAGTACGACGTGAGCGTGCTGGTCATCGACAAGGCATGCGAGATCTTTCAGGCACCGCGCGCGATCGCGCTCGACAACGAAGCCCTGCGCGTGCTGCAGATGTGTGGCTTGCAGGATGGCGACATCGACACCATCGCCATCCCGGAGGTGCGCATGCATTCGCCGCACTTCGGCTTCTACAGCCGCGCCAACACCGCAGGCGCGGCCGATGGGCACCCCAAGCTGGTCACGTTTTACCAACCCCAGCTTGAGCAGAAGCTGCGCGCGCGGCTGGCGAGCCACCCCTCGGTTCAGGTCGCCTTGGGCGTGAGCCTGGTAGGTTTCGAACAAGACGCGTCCGGTGTCGAGGCACGGCTGGCCCGAGCCGACGGCTTGCAGCACACCGTGCGTGCCAGCTACATCGTCGGCGCAGACGGGGCCAACTCCCTGGTGCGAAAACTGCTGGGCCTGGAGTTCAAAGGCAAGACCTATGCCGAAGACTGGCTGGTGGTGGACGCCCGACGCGTACCGCGCGCCATCGACCACGTCGAGTTCATCTGCGATCCGCGGCGCCCCACGCCGCACATGGTGGCACCGGGCAATCGGCAGCGCTGGGAATTCAAGTTGCGCCCCGGCGAGACCAAAGAAGAGATGGAGCGCCCCGAGACCGTCCGGCGTCTGCTGGCGCCCTGGGCGCAAGGCCAGGAGATCGACATCGAGCGCGTGGCCGTCTACCGCTTCCATGCCAGGGTGGCCGAGACCTTCCAGGTCCAGCGCGCCTTCCTGGTGGGTGACGCCGCGCACATCACCCCGCCCTTTGTCGGGCAGGGCCTGGTCGCCGGCTTGCGTGACGTGGCCAACCTGGGCTGGAAGCTGGCCTGGGTGGTGCAAGGGCGGGCAGACGAATCCCTGCTGCAAACCTACAGCCGAGAGCGGCAGCCGCACGCCCGCGCGATGGTGCAGTTGGCCCAATGGATGGGCCGCCTGATCATGCCCCGCAACACCATGCAGGCCTGGCTGACCCACGGCCTGATGAAGACCCTGTCCGCCATCCCGCGAATCAGGAACCTGTTTGAAAACCTGGAAATCAAACCGGCCAACCGCTTCAAGACTGGCTGCTTCGAACCCGGGAGGGCCTGTGCAGGCCTGACACGCGGAGGGCAACTTCCTCAGGGCTGGGTTCGTTCGCTCACCGAGCGCGAACACATGCTCAGCGATGACGCGCTCGGTCAGGCCCTGGTGCTGGTCGGCTTTGGCGTGGACCCCGCCGCCCCCTTGTCCAAGGATGTCCGCGCGCGGTGGCTGGAAGCCGGTGGACAGTTCTTGCGCATTGCACCCCGAGGTGAACCCGCCAACGCGGCCAGCGTGCCGACCTGGGAAGACCTCGACAACGCCTTCAACCCGCAGAAGGTGCCCACGGGCTGGGTGGCGGTTGTTCGACCGGACCGCGTCGTCATGAGCGACGGCCCCTTGGCTGCCGTGTCGCAGATCGCGCAACAGAGTCTCGCCCTGCTGCGTACATCGACCGTTCACTAGCGGCGCCAGGCAAGCAGGGTTTGCCCTTGCGACGCGTGTCGCGATCTTCATCGCCGTGTCGCGCGGGTCTCTGGCGTGAGGCGGGTGCGCTACCTACATTGCCGTGTTGGCACAACTCTTCATTGAACCAACACCATGCTTCGTCGCACCCTTCGCGCGCTCGCTTTGGCCGCCTTGAGCGCCCTTGGCACCCTCGCTGGCCCGCACACCGCCTCCGCAGCCCCCTTGCCCGCCCTGTCGCGTGACCTCAGCCCCTTCGACACCGCCGGGCGCTGGATCCTCGATCGACAGGGCCGCGTCGTGATCTCGCACGGTCTGAACTCGACCAACAAGTTTGCGCCTTACCTGCCGATGTTGCGGCCCGAGGACGCCGACACCATGGCCACAGAGGGCTTCACCAATGTGCGCCTGGGTTTCCAGTGGTCCGCGCTGGAGCCCCAACCCGGCCAGTACGACGAGCAGTACATCGAGTCCTTGCGCCAGGCGGTGCGCATGCTGCATGGCCGTGGCATCTACACCTTGCTGGTGAACATGGTGGGCAATTACTCGGTGGACTTTGCCGGGCACGGTGCGCCACCTTGGGCCGTGTTCACGGACGGCATCCCCAACAAGAGCAGCAACGATTACGCCAACGCCTTGTCCAACCCGGCCTTGTGGCGCGCTTACGAGAACTTCTGGAAGAACCGTGCGGCACCCGATGGCACCGGCATCCAGGATCACTATGCCCGCGCCATGGCGCACCTGGCGGCGCGCTTGCGAGGCGAACCAGGCGTGCTGGGCCTGGATCTGATGAACGAGCCGCAGTGGGGCGACCTCACGCCGTTCTGCATGGCTTTTGGTTTCTTCGGTTGCGCGCAGGCTGACGCCCCCATCACCACGTTCAACCAACGGCTTGAGGCGGCCATCCACGCCGCCGACCCTCAGCGCCTGGTGTTCTTCGAGCCGCACTACCTGTCAGACGGTGGTTTCGCGTCGGTCGCGCAACTGAAGGCACCACGCACGGTGTACTCCTTCCACCCCTATTGCCCGACCATGATCCTGCGCCAACTGAGCCTGCCCTATGTGCCCCCCAGCCGCACGCTCGGCGGCTGCTCGGCACTGGAGGACTACATCATGAACATGCAGGTCAACAAGGCCTTGCGTGACGGCAACGCCGTGATGATGAACGAGTTCGGCGCCACCGAGGATGTCACCGACATCGGGCACATGGTGGCGGTGGCCGACAAGCTGATGCTGCCCTGGACGCACTGGGCATGGTGGGCCCAGGACCCTGCCGGCCAGGGCGATGATGGCAAACGGCCATGGGAAGGCGTGATCGTCGACCCGACCTTGCCCCCCGTGGGTGACAATCTCGTGCAAGGCAAGCTTGATGTGCTGGTCCGCCCGCACCCGCTGGTGGTGGCGGGCACGCCCACAGCCTGGCGTTTCGATGTACCCACGCGCACCTTCACCTTGTCGTATCAGACAAAGCGCCCGGCTGCCGCGGCAGATCCCAGCCTGGTGACCGAGGTCTTCGTGCCCGTGCGCCAATACCCGCACGGCTACACGGCCAGTATCCAGGGCGGCATGCAGGTGTCCGCCGCCAACGAGCCCGTGCTGAGGATCAAGGCCACGCCCGGCGCCACGGCCGTGCTGCTCAAGGTCATGCCGCGCCCTTGATCAGCGTTTGCGAAACTGGGCCGGTGTCATGCCGGTCCAGCGCGCGAACGCCTGGCTGAAGCCGGTGCGGTCAGCAAAGCCCAGCTTCAAGGCCACTTCTTCGACGGTCATGCTGCCCAGCCATTGCTGCGCCCAGTGCAGCCGCCCCTGGTCCAGCACCTGCCCGAAGGTGCGCCCTTCTGCCCTCAACCGGCGTTGCAGCGTGCGCGGGTGCAAGCCCAGCACCGCGGCCATGCCGGCCAGATCGTGCTGCAGCAGTTCGGGCTGTCTGGCCAGCAGGTGCGCAAGCTGGGCGTGGACTTCCGCTTGCCCTTCGACAGGCGCGTCCACGACCGCACCCGAAACCTGCCGCACCGCTTCCAAGCGCTCAGCCGACGACTTGAACAAGGCTTCCACAGCGCCGCGCAGGCGTCTGTCGAGAAAGGCACGGTCAAACCACAGGGCATCGATGGGCGCACCGTAACTCACCGGGGCGCCGAAGAAGCGCTCGCACGCGCTGCTGCCCTCATGGGCTGCATGCCGGAAGCTGATGCTGGACACCGCGGACTGCCCGCCTTGCAAGGTTCTGGACAGCTTGATGCACAAGGCAAAAGCCGCTTCCACAAAGGGACTGCTGCCCTGGACCGTCTCGTCCTGATGGATGTACTGCATCTGAAGACGGGCCGCATGCCCCTGCTCGGCAATGCGCATGCGCAGGCCAGGGTCAAAGAGCGTGGGCACGAGATCCAGGATGCGGGCCGCGTCGCGCAACGTCGGCGCGCTCGACACGAACGAGGCCATGTCGGGCATGTACTCGAACGCAAAGGTATCGGCCAGCACCAAGGGGAAGTGCAGGCCGCGTTGACGCGCCCAGGTCGCCCGCACACAGGCAGCCATGATGCGCTCAAGTGTGGGCCGCGCAATGCGGGCCTGGTCGGGGGTGCTCAGGACGGCATCGATGCCTTCGCGCCGCAGGATGTCAACCAGGTCGATGTCACACAGCGACGCGGCACGGAGCCAATGAGGCACCGTGTGGAAAGAGACCTGATCGAGGGAACGGTCGACATGAGGGCGCATGCGCCATTATGGCCATGCTGCCCCGAGCATTTGCACAGCGATCAGCGTGCGGCCTGGTAGAGGGCCGCGCCGGCCACCATCGGGTCACCCGTGCGCTCGTAGGCCTCGACCCACGCGTCGTAGTTGTGGATGGCTTCTTGCTGCCAGGGGTGGAAGCCCGGCTTGAAGTAGGCAAACAGACTGCCCAGATGGGCCGAGATGATGCCCTTGTAGCCAAACAGCCACCAGCGCGACTTGGCCATCATCCACATGCGTTGGCCGAACGAAAAACCGTCGTTCTTGAGCAGGCGGTTGGTGAAGCGCATCGTCAGCACGCTCAGGAACACGATGACGTGCGCCATCGCCAGGCAACGCGTGAAATAGCCCACCTTGGCGACTTTCTGCATCACGTCGTATGCAACCGCCTTGTGCTCCATCTCTTCAACGGCATGCCACGCCATCATGGCGCGCAGCTTGGGGTCGGCGTTGGACATGGTCTTCTTGCTGACGAAGAAGATCTCGGCCAGCATGGCGGTGAAGTGCTCGAAGGCCGCCGTCAAAGCCAGGTTGTATTCCTTGGAAAAGTGCTTGGTGTGGAAGGTGTTGTTCCAGTTGATGAAATCGACAATGGCGTCCACGTCCAGGCCCTGTTCACGCAGGCGCTGGTTGTACTTGGAATGCACGATGCCGTGCTGGCCTTCCTGACGGATGAAGGTCTTCACCTCGGCCTGCAGCTTGGGGTCGGTGATCTGCTCGCGGTAGGCGCGCACACACGAGATGAAGTAGCGCTCGCCATCCGGGAAGGCGGCCTGCAGGGCATCGATCAGGCGCGACTTGTAGGGGTTGTTCTCGTACCACCAACGGGGCAGGTCACCGTCCAGGCCGAAATCCAGCTTTTCGCGGGCGACCAGTTCCTTGGCGTTGTGCAGGGCTTGCTGACTCATGTCTGTCTCCGTTTGTATGCCACGCGGGCAAATCATATTGACCTGGATCAATATTAGGAGCACACGCCGCGCCTGCAAGGCAGGGCCGACGACAAGAGGGCAGCTTGTGCGTCATCACGCGGGGCTGTATCGGAAATGAACACGAATCGCGTGATGAAGGCCCCGGCGCTGGCTGGCACGAGCTGCCCCTTTGCTCAGCGTTGGGCCTTGCTCAGTGGCAACCAATGCAGGAAGCCGAACAGCACCGTCAGGAACACGCTGACCATCATGGGCCCTTGATAGAGCGCCACCTTGCGATGGAACACCACCACCTCCAAAGCATGGGCCACCAGCAAGCCGCCCACGATCAGGCGCATCCAGTGCACCACCTCGGCAGGCAAAGGCAAGGCCACGAAAAAGCTGGCCGCTGTGGCCGCGTACAAGGCCAGCAGGCCCAGCTTGTTCAGCAAATAGAACATGTTTGTCTCCTGAATGGACGGCATCCATCGCCGCCTCAAGCGATGCTAGCGCACGGCGCCGTCCATCCAGCAGCCCACGACACGATCGGCACCCTGGCGTCGTTCAGGCTGTCGCCGCGCCCAGCGTCGGCGGGAGCATCTCCTGCGCTGGAATGGGCACCAGGCGACAAGCCGTGCGCTTCAGGTAAGGAATCGCGGTGTACGGATCACGCTCGTCGATGCTGGTCAACTCGTTGATCCGGATGCCGTGCCGCACCAGCTCGCCTGTCTGCGCGTCCGGGTAGTCCAGCCCGAAGCCATTGGGAATGTGCAGATGCCCGGTCATCGTGCCCGGGTCCACGCGCACCGGGCCGTCCACATGGCCCCGGCGGGTTTCCAGGCGAACCATGTCGCCATTCTTCAGGTTCAAGCGCGCCGCATCGGCCGGGCTGATGATGATGGGGCAATGCGGACCCTTGCCCTTGCGCCAGCTCGGGTCGCGCA
>JACPOH010000351.1 GCA_016185075.1 Aquabacterium sp.
ATCGCGGCGAAACACCACTTGCGTCCTCGGTCCGACAAGCTCCTGACCCAGTACAAGGCTGCCTTCATCAGCGTACCCACTTTCACGGTGGACGAAGTGTTCGGTGGCTGGCGCAAGGCTCAGGCGGAGCACTTCAATGATGGCGGGATCTATGACCAGGTTCTGAAGGCCGGCCGCGTTGGCAAGTAAGGCGGCAGCATCAAGATGATTTTTTCGAAGACCCTGCTGAGGCAGCGCAGTGTGCTGCCGGGCTTTGATCTGGCCCTGGGCCTGACGCTGTTCTACCTGTGCTTGATCGTGCTGATCCCCTTGGGGGCGGCTTTTTTGAGAACAACCAGCCTGACCTGGCCGGAGTTCGTGAATGTGGTCACCTCAGAGCGTGTGGTGGCGTCTTACCGGCTGACCTTCGGCGCCTCCTTGCTGGCCGCGCTGGTGAATGCGGTCTTTGGTCTGTTGGTGGCTTGGGTGCTGGTGCGCTATGACTTCTTCGGCCGCCGCGTGATTGATGCCCTGGTGGATTTGCCCTTTGCGCTGCCCACCGCCGTGGCCGGCATCACCTTGACCGGCTTGTACTCGGCCAACGGCTGGATCGGCCAATACCTGGAGCCCCTGGGCCTGAAGGTGGCGTTCACACCGGTGGGCGTGTTCGTGGCCATGACCTTCATCGGCTTGCCCTTCGTGGTGCGTACCGTCCAGCCCATTCTGGAGGACATGGCTTCAGAGCTGGAAGAGGCCGCGGCCACATTGGGTGCCAGCCGCCTCCAGACCTTCATCAAGGTCATTCTCCCGATCGTCACACCTGCATTGCTGACGGGTTTTGCGCTCGCCTTTGCCCGTGCATTGGGGGAGTACGGTTCCATCATCTTCATTGCTGGCAACATGCCCATGATTTCCGAGATCACGCCTTTGCTGATCATCACCAAGCTCGAACAGTATGACTACGCGGGGGCGACTGCCATCGCCGTGGTGATGCTTGTGATGTCCTTCGTCCTGTTGCTGGCGATCAACGGGCTGCAGGCCTGGTCGCGCAAGCGCCAAGGTAAATAAGGGGGCGTCATCATGAGTTCCATCGCCCCTCCCAATCTGCCTGGTGCAACAAAGGAGCCCGCATGGGTCCGGTATGCGCTCATCAGCGTGGCCTTGCTGTTCCTGGCCTTGTTCTTGTTCGTGCCGCTGGTGTCGGTGTTCTATGAGGCCTTCAAGAAGGGTCTGAACGTCTACCTGGCTGCCATCTCGGATGCGGACGCGCTGTCTGCGGTCGTCTTGACCCTGATCGCGGCGGTCATCGCCGTGCCCCTGAACCTGGTGTTCGGCATCTCGGCCGCGTGGGCCATCGCCAAGTTCGACTTCCGCGGCAAGAGCGTGTTGCTCACCCTGATCGACCTGCCGTTCTCGGTGTCGCCGGTGATCGCCGGCCTGATCTATGTGCTGGTGTTCGGCTTGCAGGGCTGGTTCGGCGCGTGGCTCAGCGCGCATGACATCAAGATCATCTTTGCTGTGCCGGGTATCGTGCTGGCCACCATCTTCGTGACCTTTCCGTTTGTGGCCCGCGAGCTGATCCCGCTGATGCGCGAGCAGGGGACGCAGGACGAGGAGGCGGCGCTCTCGCTCGGCGCCTCCGGCCTGCGCACGTTCTTCTGCGTCACCTTGCCGAACGTCAAATGGGCGCTGCTCTACGGCGTGCTCCTTTGCAATGC
>JACPOH010000388.1 GCA_016185075.1 Aquabacterium sp.
AATCGACGATTCCGCCGGCCACGGCTGCCGGCACCTCTTTCTTGGCGCCATCTTTGCCCATACTTTGCTCATTAGGACCAAGCTCATGTACAAGCTCGTGCTCATTCGCCACGGCGAATCGACCTGGAACCTGGAAAACCGTTTCACCGGCTGGGTCGATGTGGACCTGACGCCCACCGGCGTGTCGCAGGCCATGTCCGCTGGCCAGCTGCTCAAGGCCGAAGGCTACGAGTTTGACATCGCCTACACCTCGGTGCTCAAGCGCGCCATCCACACGCTGAACTACTGCCTCGACGAGATGGACCGCATCTGGTTGCCGGTGGTCAAGAGCTGGCGCCTCAACGAGCGCCACTACGGCGGCCTGCAAGGCCTGAACAAGGCCGAGACGGCGCAAAAGCACGGTGACGAGCAGGTGCTGGTGTGGCGCCGCAGCTATGACACCCCTCCACCCGCCCTGGCCCCCAACGACCCCATGGGCCAGCGCCAGGACAAGCGCTATGCCGGCCTGCCTGCCGACCAGATCCCGCTGACCGAGTGCCTCAAGGACACCGTGGCCCGCGTGCTGCCTTACTGGAACGAAGAGATCGCCCCGACCATCAAGTCGGGCAAGCGCGTGGTGATCGCTGCGCACGGCAACTCGATCCGCGCGCTGATCAAGTACCTGGACAACATCAGCGACAGCGACATCGTGGGCCTGAACATCCCCAACGGTATCCCCCTGGTGTACGAGCTGGATGCCGATCTCAAGCCGATCAAGCACTACTACCTGGGTGACGCCGAAGCCGCTGCCAAGGCCGCCGCGGCTGTGGCCACGCAAGGCAAGGCCTGATCAGGCTTTGAGCAGCTTGTGAGTTTCAGGGGCTCAAGCCCCACACCACCGGGCAGTGGTCGGAGAGTTCCCGGCCACGGTCCTGAGGGTTGAAAGGCAGGCGCGCAAAGCGCCTGTTCTTGTTTCTGGCCGCCAGTTTGGGGTCGATGAGGATGTCGTCGATGTAGGCCTTGTGGTGGTCACCTGCATCGCAGGGCACATAGGCCTGGCCCTCGGTGGCGCGCATCAGGATGGCGCCGGGTGGCTCGTTGTCGCTCCAGGCCTGCATCAGGTTGATGGGGGCGGCTTCATCGGGGCCGGCGGGGTAGCGCGCGTCCTTGTCCAGGCGGCGGTTGAAGTCACCGAGCACGGCAAAGGCCTTGCCCTCACGCACACGCTGGTCGATCCAGGCTTCGACGATGGGGGCTTGCTGGCGCAGGCGCTCGCAGGGGCCGAAGCGGCGGTCCAGGCGGCCGTCGAAGCAGCCGCTCTTGAGGTGCACGGCCAGCAGGCGCACCTCTTGGGCCGTGCCGGGGTAGAGCGTGATGTCGGCGCCGGCGCGCGTGGCACCGTCCACATCGAGTGCGGCAAGATCGCCATTGCAGCGGTAGGGCAGCCCCTCGCGGATGGCAAAGCCCACCTTCTGCGGGTGGGCGCGGTTCACGAAGCAGTCGAGCTTCCAGCCTTTGGTGAACACCAGGCGGGCGGCCTCGGGGCCATCGACCTCTTGCAGGGCGACCACATCGGCCTGCTGTTCGTCGCGCAGCTGTGCCGCGGTGCGTGCCAGGGCATCGAAGTCAGCTTGCGTGCGTGAAGGTGGTTGCGGCTTGCCGGGCGTACAGGGGAAGGCGCGTTCGTTGCTGGCCGGTTGCTGGCTGGTGCACCGCGGCGCCATCTCGTCATGCGCACGCGGCGTCATCAGCCAGTCCAGGTTCCAGGTGGCGAGGGTGAGTCCGTTGGGGCCGGATGAGGTTGTGCCGTTTTCGAACCAGCCTGCGTGGCTGCAGGCGGCAAACAGGGTGGCGCTCAGTGCGCATGTCACCGCGAGGGTGCGCGACAGGAAAGGCGATGGCAAGGGGGCTCCGCAGCGTGTGTCGTTGTGAGAGCGGGCCGAGCGCGTGGCTCAGTCCGCTTCAGAGCAACGCGTTGCCGCCGCCGTGCGTCGACACCCCATCGGGTGGTTCTTGTGACAGGGTGTGACGCAGGCGGCCTCGCTGGGCCACCCTGAGGGAATCACACGCCCAGCGCGGCGCGGTCCAGCGTGTAGTTCTGCGGGCCGGCCGCGGCGATCTTGATCGCGCCGATGCGGTTGCCCAGGGCCACGGACTTGACCAGGTCCCAGCCATTGGCCAGACCGTAGAGCAGGCCGCCACGGAAGGCGTCGCCGCAACCGGTGGGGTCGACCACGGCCGAGGCCTTGACGCCAGGCACGTGGGTCTTTTCGCCCTGGATGTAGACGTTGCAGCCATCGGCGCCCAGGGTCTCGATCAGGCCCTTGAGGTGCGACTTCGACAGCTCGGCCAGGCTGCTGCCAGTGCGGTCGGCCAGCATCTTGCCTTCGTAGTCGTTGACGGTGACCCAGGTGGCTTGCGAGATGAAGGTCTTGAGTTCTTCGCCGTCGAACATCGGCAGGCCCTGGCCCGGGTCGAACACGAAGGGGATGCCGACGGCGTGCGCCTGGCGTGCGTGCTGGATCATGGCATCGCGCCCATCCGGGGCGATGATGGCCAGCTTGATCGCCGGGTTGGCTTCGATCTTCTGCATGTGGGCCTGCCCCATGGCGCCGGGGTGGAAGGCCGTGATCTGGTTGTTGTCCTGGTCCGTGATGATGATGGCCTGCGCGGTGTAGTCGTCGTCCACCATGCGCACGTCGGTCAGCATCATGCCCAGGCTGTCGAGGTGGTTGCGGTAGATGGCGCCGTCCTTGCCCAGCATGGCCATGATGCGGGGATGGCCGCCCAGCTGCTTGAGGCTGTAGGCGATGTTGCCGGCGCAGCCGCCGAACTCCTTGCGCAGGGTGGGCACCAGGAAGGACACGTTGAGGATGTGCACCTGCTCGGGCAGGATCTGCTGGGCAAATCGGCCGGGGAAGGTGGTGATGGTGTCAAAGGCCAGGGAGCCGCAGATCAGAACGGACATGGTGATCCTCGGGGGTGAATCGGGTCAGGGGTAGAACAGCTCGGCGGTGTAGCCGGCCGGGCGGAGGTCGGTCGCCTTCAGGCGCCATTGCAGCGTGGTGCTGCGCTGGCTGGGGGCGGCCGTGGGGACGCTGGCAGCAGGGCTGGCCGGATGGGCCGCGTCGGCCTTGGTATCGGCTTTGGCGTCGGCGGTGTCCAGCCATTGCGCATCATGCGGGGAGAACACGCGGCGTGCAATCACGGCGCCGCTGTCGTCGGTCAGGGTGAGGTCCACATTTGGCCAGGCCAGGTCGATGCTCGCCTGGTTGCGCACGACCACGGTCAGGCGGTAGACGTCCGGGCCTTCGGAGGTGGTGCGCACGAGTTCGAGGTTGTCCACCTGCAGGGCTTCCAGCCGCAGCGGCGGCGCCAGCTTGCAGCCCACCATGCCGCACCATTGCGTGAGCAGAGGTCGGCTGGCCGGGTGGTAGGCGGCCACCAGATCGCGGAACTGGTGAACCATCTGCAGGCCCAGGCCCAGGAACAGGCCCAGCGCCATCACCGACAGCACGCCGCGCACGGCCGGGTGTCGCCAGAAGGCCTTGCGCTGCGCGCGCTTGAGGAACTCGGGCGTCTGCTCGGTGGGTGCGCGGCCGCGTGTGCCGGATTTACCAGGACGTGAGCTGGGTGGTGGCAGCGCGCGTTCGTTGTCCTGCTCGTCGGCAAAGCGCGAAGGCTGGGTGGAGAGTTCGTCCTCCGGATCGCGTTCAGGTGTGCGCATGCCGCCAGGCGCGGCCCCCGGTGCACGCAACGCCGAGGTCGACAAGGCGGAAGGCTGGGGCAAAGGTGCCGGCGCAGGCGGGGGCGGTGCGGGCGTGTCGTCCTGCAGCGAAGAAGGGCCGAAGTCAGAGGCCCAGTCTTCTTCCGCGTCGATCATGGCGTCGCTGGGGAACTGGGCGTCGGCGAACTCCGGGCCTTGCCCACGGCGGCGGGGAGCGCGGCGCTCGCGGTCGGAGGGCATGAGGTAGCGCGAGTCCAGCGCGTCGGCCTCATCGGTGCTGGGCACGTCGTCGGGCGGGGCGTCCAGCCAGGGCTGCGGCGCGGGCGCCATGGCGGGTGACGGGCGCACCGCTTCGGGCCGGGTTTCGCGCTCAATCGGTTCCGTCGGCTCGGCGGGCGCAAACCGGTTTGGCGCGGCCGGCACGCGACTGCCCGATGTGGCAGCCAGCACCACCTCCAGCGGCGTGTTGTCGTCCACGGCGATGGCCGTGTCCAGCTCGAAATCGGTGGTGCCTTCAATCGGCGTGGGGTCCAGCGCCAGATCGTCTTCCTGCAAAGGCCGACGGGCCTGTTCGGTCGGCGGCAGGCGCGATGACGCGAACTGAGCGGGCTGGGTGCTTTGCCAGCCATCGGGCGGCTGCGATTCGATGCCCAGGTTCACATCGTCATCGGACAGCAGCGACTGCGAGCGGATCTGGTCTGCCATGTCGGGCGCCATGCCCATTTGCATGTCGCCGGAAGGTGGCGCGGGCTGCGGTTCGGGCGCAGCAGGTGGCGGGGCGCTGGCCGACCTTGGCGGAGGCGGATCCTTGTCGAGGTCGAACAGCGCGGGCAGGGCGTTGAACACCTCGTTGCAGCGGCCACAGCGCACCCAGCCTTCCGAGACCTTCAATTGGTCTTGGACGACCTTGAAGATCGTGCCGCAGTGGGTACAACGGGTGGCCAGGCTCATGGCGCGAGTTTATGCCAAGGGGGAGCCTGTGCTTTGTTGGCGCCTTGCAACTGCGGCCGGCTCCAGGCGGCCCTGTCAGCCGGGTTTGCGCGCCGTCATCAGGATCCAGCCCTCTTCGGTGTTGGCCACCTGCAGTTGCAGGCCGACCTCGGCATACGCGTCCTTCAGCTCCTGCTCCTGGCGGGCCAGGATGCCGGCGAGCACCAGGTGACCACCAGGCGCCACATGGCCGGCCAGCAGCGGGGCCAGCATCTTCAAGGGGGTGGCCAGGATGTTGGCCAGCACCACGGGGTAGGCCTGAGCCGCTTCGCCCACCAGGTCGGGCAGGCCGGCGTTGATCGGCAGCTTGCCATCAGCCGTTTTCAAGTGCGAGAGGTTGGCCTCGGCATTGGCGTTGGTGGATTCGACGGCGGCGGGGTCGATGTCGACCGCATCCACCACACCCGAGCCATGCAGCGCTGCGCCGATGGCCAGGATGCCCGAGCCGCAGCCGTAGTCCAGCACGCGCTGGCCCTGGTAGGCCGCGCTGTGTTGCGCGATCCACTTCAGGCACATGCGGGTGGTGGGGTGGGTGCCGGTGCCGAAGGCCAGGCCCGGGTCCAGGCGCATCACGGTTTTGGCGGCCGCGGGCACCTCGTGCCAGGTGGGCACGATGTAGAAGCTGTCGGTGATGGGCACGGGCTGGAACTGGGATTGCGTCAGGCGCACCCAGTCTTGCTCGTCCACCGGCTGGATGCCTTGCACGTGGATGTCGCCGGCCCAGTCCTGCGCGAGGATCAGGGTCACGGCCTCCAGGGCTTCGGCTTCATTGGGGAACAGGCTCTTGACGGTCGAGCGTTGCCAGGCTTCCCGGGCCACCGGCATGCCAGGCTCACCCCACAGGGCTTCTTCGTGTTCGGTGTCGGCATCAGCGTCTTCAACCGACACGGACAAGGCATCGATCTCCATGAGCGCGTCGCTCAGGGTTTCGACTTCGGCCTCCTTGGCCAGCAGGGTGAGTTCAAACAAGGGCATGTCAGGGGCCTGGTGGGGCTTCAGCGCTTGCGCGCGGCCATCCAGTTTTCAAGGTAATGGATGTCGGTGCCGCCTTCAACGAACTTGGCGTCCACCATCAGCTCGCGGTGCAGCGGGATGTTGGTCTGGATGCCTTCCACCACCGTTTCCGACAAGGCCGTGCGCATGCGGGCCAGGGCCTGTTCGCGCGTGTCGCCATGCACGATCAGCTTGCCGATCATGGAGTCGTAGTTGGGGGGCACGTAGTAGTTCGTGTAGGCATGCGAGTCCACGCGCACGCCGGGGCCACCGGGCGCGTGCCAGGTGGTGATGCGGCCCGGCGAGGGGATGAACTTCACCGGGTCTTCCGCGTTGATGCGGCACTCGATGGCGTGGCCGCGCATCTCGATCTGGCGTTGCGTGAAGGGCAGCTTTTCATTGGCGGCCACGCGGATCTGCATCTGCACGATGTCGATGCCGCTGGTCATCTCGGTGACGGGGTGCTCCACCTGCACGCGGGTGTTCATCTCGATGAAGTAGAACTCGCCGTTCTCGTACAGGAACTCGAAGGTGCCGGCGCCGCGATAGCCGATGCGCCGGCAGGCTTCGGCGCAGCGCTCGCCGATGCGGCCGATGAGCCGCCGGTTGATGGCCGGCGCCGGCGCCTCTTCGATGATCTTCTG
>JACPOH010000389.1 GCA_016185075.1 Aquabacterium sp.
ATCAACAAAAGCAACGACGCGTCAGTAAGTCGGAGGGCAGCGCAACGGGACCACCAAACAAACAGACAGAGTGGGCCTTTTTCTCGGCACTTTGCGTGGTCGTAGGTAAATGCATTTACCACTGATGATCGATCAAAAGCGTTATCCGGTGGAGATCGCGGGCACGACAAAGCGCTGATGCACCATTGCGTTCAATGATGGCGCACTAGCAGGACGAAGGCAAGCTTGAGTGCGGGATCGTGGCCTGAACGTGACAGACCGTAAACCTGTTCGTATACCCGAAGGCGGGAACCGCGGGCAGATCGCGTATGGGAGCCGCTTGGCTACGCGGGGCGACCCCATTTCGCAGTACCCAGAAAAAAAAACAACTTGCCATCACGTGTATTCACGCAAGTAGTCAAGCTACGCTCACGGCCCTTCTATTTGGAGGGCTGGCGCGCAAGGAACTACCGGACGCGCCAGTAGTCTTGGGCGCAGCGTTCAGCGTTCAGTGCTCGCAATCAGCCACAGCAACATCCTCCCGCGGCCTTGCCGGTCCCGCTGCCACAGCCACCAGACGGCTTGTCAGGAGAAGGCAAGGCAGAGGTGGTCAGCTTGGCGGGATAGCCTGCCGCCTTCAGGGCCGCGAGGAGTGCCTGTGCGTCGTCTGGCATCGTGCCGCTCACCTTGACGTGGCCGGACTGCAGGTCCACATCCACTTGCTGGACACCGCGCAACGTTTGCAGCGCCTGGGTGACGTGTTTGATGCACGAGCCGCAACTCATGCCCTGGACTTCAAGATCGATGGCGTTCATGTTCAGACTCCAATAGAAAGAGCGTTGTCGGGTTGATCAGCGGTAGCTTTGGTACACCGTGCTGCGACCATCGGCTTGGACCAGCAACACATCATGGGGATCCAAACGGTTGCCATAGGCAGGACCATCCATGCCTGGCGACCCCACTGGCATGCCTGGCACCGCCAAGCCAACAGCAC
Source organism: Aquabacterium sp. (assembly GCA_016185075.1). Taxonomy (GTDB): domain Bacteria; phylum Pseudomonadota; class Gammaproteobacteria; order Burkholderiales; family Burkholderiaceae_C; genus Aquabacterium. The sequence goes on from JACPOH010000389.1 coordinate 974, forward strand.
GGGGCTTTTCTTTCAGCAAACGCTGTACATCGCGCGCTGGCACATGCCCTTCAAGGGCATAGCCGCGAACGCTTGCTGTATGGCAGGACCCAAACTTTTCGGGTACGCCCAAGCGCTTGCGCGCAGCGGCGTTGCCTGTGTCATGCATCAGGACAACGAAGCCGGCTTTCTCCATGTGGGCAACCCAGTCCTTGCAGCACCCGCATTGGGGGTCTTTCCACACTTCAACGACCGGGCCATTGGGCTGGGCCCATGCGCCCACCGTGGCGAGGATCAATGCGCCGACCAACCACTGGCGGCGTTGCAATCCGACGAATCTGCGCATGCTGGATCTCCTGTTTGCTGGCGGCTTCGATGCTGCTGAGGGACACTGATGCTTCTTCGGAGAGAATCCATGTGTCAGCACATTTGCAGGATAGGCTCGCGCAGTTATCTGCAGCATGACGCGCACATTACATTTGCTTCATGAGCATGTCGGTGACAAAGAACCATGATGTTTGCCGACTACAGCCTTGTTGTGCCGGTTATCGCCCATGTCGCAGCGGATGCTGAATGAGCGTGCCTGACCGTTGCCCGCAGCGCACGGCCAGATCGTGGGTTCGGCTGTCGGTGGATGGCTGTTCGGTGTTGCTGCCCAGCACAGCTATGGTTGGCTGACGGCGCCATTGGTGGCGATACTGGCGTTGGTGCGGCTGCGCCCAGCCTTGTGGGCGCGCCAGCCATCCCCGCAGCCACAACCATAGCCACCTGCTTGATCACATGCATGACACCCTGACCGTCCTGATCGACCATTGGAAGAGCGATCCGCACAGCACCTACAACACCTGGTTTCTGTGGGAGGAGCGGCTCAAGAACTTCCGCTCGATCCGCCGAGGCATCGGACAGGTGGTTCGCGACATCGATGCGGGTACTTTCGGCAATGCCTACCGAGGCTCGTCTCTGGAGACGGTGGTGGGCTCAGTGGCCGAACAGCGCCA
>JACPOH010000390.1 GCA_016185075.1 Aquabacterium sp.
AGAAGCTGCTGGCCGCTCACCGCGGTGGCATCAAGACCGTGCTGATCCCGGAAGAGAACGTGAAGGATCTGGCTGAGATCCCCGAGAACGTGAAGAGCCAGATCGAGATCGTGCCTGTGAAGTGGATCGACAAGGTGCTGGAAGTCGCCCTGGAGCGTCAACCTGCGCCGCTGCCCGAAGAAGAAGCCAAGGTCGAGGCCAAGCCGGAAGCGGCTGCGGCGGCGCCTGCGGCTGGCAGCAGCGATGTGATGAAGCATTGATTCGTCAAAAAAATGCGACGGCTTGATCGAAACGTCAAAAATGATGTATAGTTCAAGTCTTCGCTGAGCAACGCACCAAACGTTGATCATCGCAGCAAAGCAAGGGGCAACTCTAGAGCATCTGTGAAAGCGAAGACGCCGTCGAAAGACAGCACATGCGGGATTAGCTCAGTTGGTAGAGCGATACCTTGCCAAGGTATAGGTCGAGAGTTCGAGCCTCTTATCCCGCTCCAGATTCTGAAAGGGCCCTTCACACGAAGGGCCCTTTTTCTTTGCTGTTGTCATTCCTGTTCTTCGTCAGGCCAAAAAAAGAGCACACGGGCCGAGTCGGCTTACGTGTGCATCAGAAGGGCACGGGTGGCCTCGCAGGCCACCCGTCAGTGGAGTCAAGCGGATTCGCGCATTCAGGCGGCCGACTTGCGGCGCGCTGCGAAGGCCATGCCAACCAGACCCAGGCCCATCAGCGCATAGGTCGAAGGCTCAGGGATGGCGGGCGTCGGACCCAGATCCAGCGTGGTGTTCAGCGTGGAGTGGATCGTGCCGTAGTCGGAGATGCCATTCATGGCGGCCTTGCCCAGGCTCAGCAGGCCAAGGGCTTGCGAGAACTTGGTAAAGCCGTCGGTGGTCAGCGTCAGGCCGCTGATGTCGTTCACGTAGGTGCCAGGGCCAGAGTAGGCTGTGGTACCGGTGATGGTGCTGAAGTTCCACAGCGCGAAGTTGCTGATCGTGCCAACGCCGTTGCCCCCAATGATGGTTGCGAAGATGGTCTTGTTGGTCAGGTCGGCCTTGATGTCAGTCACGGTCAGCGAACCGCCGCTCGACACGCTCTTCACCACGGGGGCCGTCAGGGTCAGGCCACCCTTGGTACCCACGCCCACCACTTCCAGGGTGTCGGTGTTCAGCGAGAGGGTGGCCATGGGGGCCGACACCTGGATGTTCGTGTAGAAGCCATCCGAGTCCTTCAGGATGGTCGGCGCCGCTGGGCCGTACGCGCTGGCGGCGATCTTGCCGGTATCCAGGGCGCCCAGCAGGTCGCCGCTGAAGGTCAGGGCGCCGGAGCCCTGGAAGGTGGCGCCGCCGTTGACGACGGTCAGGATGTTGTCGGCAGCGTGCGACGCCGTGCCGACCACTGCCAGGACGGCAGCGGAAATCAGTTGCTTGGTGAAGGTCATGTGTGTTCCTCGATCTCTTCCAAATGTGTGATGTTAATGCTGCACGTCATACGTAAAGCGATGTGATGTACTGCACTGTCAGATTAACAAAGGGTCTGGGGCGAGATATCAGGGTTCCCTCGCGCCTGCCCCATATGTGAGGGGCGATCAAGCGCCAGATAGGGGGTTGAGCGCGAGCACGGGGCGGGGTTTCCTCAGGCCGGGGGGCTTTGGAGGGCGGGTAACCTGCCTGCGCTGAAGTCAACGACTTTGTTTTTGCGCCCACACCCATGAAGCTTTCAACCACATTGCTGCCTTGCGCTTTGTCCCTGGCCTGTATCGGTACTGCCTCGGCGGCGCCCTCGGGCAAACCGGATGCGCGAACCGAGGGCGGTTCCCAGTTCTGCGTCTTCGATCCCATTGGCAGCGGCGAAACCCACCGCGCCATGCAGGACTACGCGCTGGCCATGCTGAAGAAGGGGCACACCGTCCAGCTCAAGACCTATGTTGATGAGCGGGTGGCCGTGGAGGACTTTCGCACCGGCCAGTGCGATGGCGTCATGGCCACAGGCCTGCGCACCCGCCCTTACGTACCGTTCTCTGCCGCGCTGGATTCGGTCGGGGCCTCCACCATTGTTCGCAACGGCAAGATCGATCTCAAGGCCTCGTATGAGGTTGTCAGGCAGTTCGTCAACGTGATGAGTTCGCCCAAGGCCACGGACTTCATCGTGGCGGGGCCGTATGAGCTGGCTGGCATTGCGCCCCTGGGGGCGGTCTATCCCTTCGTCAATGACCGCAACATCGACACGCTGGAGAAGGCCGCGGGCAAACGCGTGGCGGCCATGGACTACGACAAGGCCGAGGCGCAGTTGATCCAGCGCGTTGGTGCCAAGCCGGTGGCCGCTGACATCAGCAACTTTTCGACGATGTTCAACAACGGGCTGGTGGACGTGATCATGGCGCCCGCCATGGTCTACAAGCCGCTGGAGCTGTACAAGGGGATCGGCACCAAGGGCGGCGTGGCCCGTTTCCCGGTCGTCATCCTGACCGGGCAGGCCATCATCCGCTCGGCGAAGTTCGCCAAGGGCTTCGGGCAGGATTCGCGTGACTACTTCGCGTCTCAGTTCGACACCGCGATGGCGGTGGTGGCCAAGGGGGACCGCGAGATCCCCGAGAAGCTGTGGATCGATTCCACCCCGCGCGACAACGAGCGCTATGCGCTGCTGATGCGCCAGGGGCGGGTGTTGATGGCAGAGAAGGGCTTCTACGACAAGAAGGGCCTCAAGCTGATCAAGAAGATCCGCTGCAGCATCCATCCGGAAGCATCCGAGTGCACGGAGCTCACAGAAAACTGGTGATCAAGCGAGGATTCTGGTCATGAATTGGTTCAAAACAGGTTTGGTGTGGTGTGCGGTGGTGTGCGCCTCCTCGGTGGCATGGGCAGAGCCGCCCTTGCAGACCGCCAAGATGTGTGTTTTCGACCCGCTGGGCGCCAAAGGGGACGGCTTTCGGGCTGCGCGAGACTTCCGGGTCGAGATGCTCGAGGCCGGTGTCGACATCGACGTGAAGCCGTATGTGGACGAGCGCGTGGCCGTGGAAGACTTTCGCACAGGCCAATGCGATGGGGTGATGGCCACCGGTCTGCGTACCAGGTCATTTCACGCCATGGCCGCGTCGCTGGACGCGGTAGGCGCCTCCAGCATCGTGCGCAACGGCAAGGTGGATCTGGACGCCAGCTACGACGTGGTGCGCCGTTTCATCCAGCTGGTGAGTTCGCCGAAGGCCGCCGACATGATGGTGGAGGGGCCGTATGAGGTCGCCGGGATCTTCCCCTTGGGGGCGGCTTATGTGTTCACCAGTGACAAGGCCAACGCCTCGATAGAAGGCCAGGCGGGCAAGCGCTTTGGCACGTTTGACCAGGACAAGGCAGAAGCCCAACTGGTGCAGCGCATCGGGGCGCGGCCCGTCTCGGTTGACATCAGCAATGTGGGGCCGATGTTCAATAATCACAACGTGGACATGGTGGTGCTGCCCACCATTGCCTACATGCCCTTTGAATTGTTCCGCGGCCTGGGCACCAAGGGCGCCGTGATCCGCATGCCGATGACGATCAGCACCTACCAGATGGTGATCCGTTCTGCCAAGTTTCCCAAGGGCTTCGGGCAGCGCGCCCGCCAGTACACGGCGGGCAATTTCGAGCTGGCCATGGCCACGCTGAAACTGGCCGACAAGGATGTGCCCGAGCATTTCTGGGTAGACCTCACGCCGCGCGACAACGAGCGCTATGCCTTGCTGCTGCGGCAGGGGCGGGTGTTGATGGCAGAGAAGGGCTTCTACGACAAGAAGGGCCTCAAGCTGGTCAAGAAGATCCGCTGCAGCATCAACCCGGCTGCATCCGAATGCTCGGAGCCCACTGAGGAGTGGTGATGAGGCGCAGGGGCCATGGCCGTTGAAGCGCATGCTGCCCCGGCGGTGAGCTCGCTCTTGTGGCGCCTGCTCCTGACGTTCTCATGGCAGGAGTGGCGACGCCACGGCGTGCGCCACCTGTCGGCGATGCTGGCCGTGACACTCGGTGTGGCACTCGCTTTCTCGGTGCACCTGATCCATGAGTCGGCGCTGACTGAATTCGATGCCGCAGTGCGCTCGGTCAATGGCCAGGCTGATGTGAGCGTGCGCGCCGCACGAGGCGGCCTGGATGAAGGCCTCTACCCGCTGCTGGCCAAGCATCCCGATGTGCGCCTGGTCAGCCCTGTCATCGATGTGCAGACGAGGGTCGATGGCCATTCGCTGCGCGTGCTGGGCATCGATCCGCTGGTCGCTCGGCTGTCGACGCCGGCGCTGATCCCGCAGGTGTCACGCGATGTGATCGGCAACGAGCGGCTGACCCTCTTTGACCCGCGGGTGATTTTTCTGAACGCGCGTGCGCAGGCGGTGCTGGGGGTGGTCCCCGGCAGCGAGATCAGGATCCAGTCGGGCTTGCAGGCCATCACGGTGCGCGTGGCGGGGACGGTGGCTGCGGGGGGCGAGGCGCTGGGCGTGATGGACATCGCCGGCGCACAGAGCGCGTTCGCGATGCTGTGGCAGGTCACTCGGCTGGACATCAAGTTCAAGGAGGGGCGCACGCCCGATTCGGTGCTGGGGGGCATGCCGCAACTCGCTGGTGTGCTGATCGAGTCCCCGCAGGCGACGACTTCTCAGGCGGCCCAGTTGTCGCGTGCTTACCGGGTCAACCTGGGTGTGCTGGCCCTGATGGCCTTGTTCACAGGCAGCTTCCTCGTGTTCTCCACCATGGCCTTGTCGGTTGCCCAGCGGCAAAAGCAGTTCGCTTTGCTGGGTGTGTTGGGCTTGAGTGCCAGCGAGCGATTGCGCCTTGTGTTGATGGAGTCGGGGCTCTTGGGTGTGGTGGGGGCGATGCTGGGCGTGGCCCTGGGGGGCGGGCTGGCGCAACTCGCCTTGCGGATCTCCGGTGGTGACCTCGGTGGGGACTACTTTGCAGGCAGCACGCCTGAGCTGCATTGGTCGTGGCCGGCAGCTTGTTCCTATGCCGCACTCGGCGTGCTGGCGGCCATCTGGGGTGGCGTGATGCCTGCGCGCACGGCACAGCGGCTCGCGCCCGCTCAGGCGCTCAAAGGCGCAACGCAGGTGGCACGCCATGCCCAAGCTGTTTGGGTGGGCCCGGCCTTGCTGCTGATCGGCGCTGCCTTGAGTTGCCTGCCGCCAGTCGGAGGTGTGCCGGTGTGGGCCTATGTGGCCATGTTGTGCGTGATGCTGGGTGGCATTGCGTGCGTGCCGGCTGCCGTGAATGGCTTGCTCCTGGCGGTGATGAAGGGCGTGCCAAGGGCTCGCTTGATGCGGCATGCCGCCTTGTTGTTGTCTCTTGAGCGCGTGCGGCGCATGCGGCAGTCGGCATCGGTTGCCATCGCGGGCGTCGTGGTCAGCCTGGGCTTGTCGGTGGCGCTGACCGTGATGGTCTTCAGCTTCAAGTCCTCGATCAGCACCTGGCTGGACGCGCTGCTGCCTGCTGATCTGTATGTGCGCACGGGAGCGGCCAACCAGGGCAGCGACGCCATGCGCCTGGAGCCGCCCTTGGTGGCGGCCATCGCGCGTCAGCCCGGCGTGCAGCAGCTCATCGGTGTGCGCGTGGGCAAGCTGAGTCTGCAAGCCAGCAAGGCGCCCGTGGTCTTGATCTCTCGTCCCTTGAACACGTCGGGCCAGGCCGACCCGCGTCTGGCCTTGCCCCTGGTGGGGCCGGTGGCACCCTTGGTCGCCGGCCATGTGGGCATCTACGTGAGCGAGACCATGGCCGAGTTGTACGGGCTCAGGCCCGGTGGGGTCTTGCATCTGCCCCTGGTGGCCGGGCGCCCGCCGGTGGCCGCCGCCGTGCTGGCTTTGTGGCGGGATTACGCCCATCAACAAGGTGCCCTCATCATGCAGGCCGACGATTACCAGCGCCTCACGGGCGACATGGCGGTCAATGACCTGGCCTTGTGGCTGGCACCCGAGGCCAGGCTCGGCGATGTGCAGGATGGCATACGCAAGGCCGCCGAAGCACAGGGCCTGGATGGCGTGCTGCTGGGCTTTCAGTCCCCGCGGGACATCCGGCAGGCCACCATGCAGGTGTTTGATCGCAGCTTCGCCGTGGCCTACTGGTTGCAGGCCGTGGCTCTGGGCATCGGGCTGTTTGGCGTGTCAGCCAGCTTCTCGGCGCAGGTGCTGGCACGCCGCAAGGAGTTCGGCCTGCTCAGCCACCTTGGCTTCACCGCCCAGCAGATTCGTCTGATTCTGGCAGGCGAGGGGGCGGCCCTGACCGGCGTCGGGGCCTTGATGGGCTTTCTGCTGGGCCTGGTGGTGAGCGCGATCCTGGTCTACGTGGTGAACCCGCAAAGCTTCCACTGGCGCATGGACATGGCCATGCCTGGGTTGCGTCTGCTGGCCTTGTGCGTGGGGGTGGTGCTGGCAGGCACGCTGACCGCCTGGCTGGCCGCCCGCGCCGCCATCGGCGCCGATGCGGTGAGCGCCGTGAAGGAGGACTGGTGATGGCAAGAGGCCGCACACAGGGGGCAGACCTCATGCACACGCCGGGCCTGACGCGACGGCGCTGTCTGCAGTGGTCCGTGTGCACGGTGGCGGGGGGCGCAGGCTTGCTGCCTGGGGCTGCATGGGCTCAGGCGGGCCAGCCGGTGATCAGCGCGGCCCGGGCGCCCGAGCCGCCTTTGCGTTTTCCGCGCGACGCCGGGGCGCACCTGGATGTGCGCGCCGAGTGGTGGAACCTCAAGGGCCTGTTGCAGACCCCAGGGCAGACCGCGCTGGGTTTTCACATGGCCTTCTTTCGGACGGCGGTGGAGTCTGCGGCGCAGAGCGCCAGCCGCTTTGCGCCCAAACACGTGATCGGCGCGCGCGCCTCCTTGAGCGACCCCAGCCATGACCAAGGGTGGCATGACCTGCGCATGGCGCGTCTCGGCTTCGGCCTGGCAGAGGTTGACGAGTCGGACATGCGCATCACCTTGCAGGACTGGACCCTGGGCCGCAGCAGTTCGGCCGGGCGCGCCGAGCTGGTGGCCCATGTCAGTGCGCCTGATTTCACGCTGGACCTGCGTTGTGTGTCGATGCCCGTGGCGATGCTGCATGGGGAGAACGGCACCATTCACCGCGACCCGTTTCTGGGCTATCCCACGCGTTACTACTCGCTGCCACAGCTGCAGGTGACTGGGCAGGTGACCGTGCCTGCGAGTGGCCAGCGGCGTACGCTGGAGGTCACCGGGCGGGCCTGGCTGGACCATGGCTGGGGCCGGCGGATGATGGCGCCCGATGCCGTGGGGGCGGACTGGGTCTGCATCAACCTGAACGATGGGTCGGCCTTGATGGTGTTTCAGATGCGGCGCACGGACGGCAGCGCGGTGTGGGAGGGGGCCACCTTGCGGCGGCCCGGCTCGCCTGATCGCG
>JACPOH010000391.1 GCA_016185075.1 Aquabacterium sp.
CACGCGGCGCTCCAGCTGCTTGCGCGCACCCTCGGCGGTCTGCAGGGCCCTGGCATAAACCTGAATCAGGCGCACGGCGACGGCGGCATACAGCAGCGGCATCACGAAGTGAGTCACGTGGATGCCCCACATCTTCACCAGACCGCTCTGGAAGCTCAGCTCGATGCCCAGCACGGCCGCCACCACACCCAGCGCCGCGCTCATCAACCAGAACTCGGTGCGGCGGTTCTTGCCGGCCACCCACAGGAAGAAGCCGATGGTGACAAACAGCTCGATGGCAAACAGCACGTACCAGATGCGCGCGCCGATGAACAGGCGGTCCGTGCCCATCAGCAGCAGGCTCACGGGCAGCAACACGCACTGGGCCCACAGCACCGCGTTGAGCTGACGACGGCGCGCCCCGCGGTTGACCGCCCCCATGCTCTGCCCGGCATAACCCAGCAGGAACTTGATGGCGCAGGCCGCCATGGGCGCAAACATCATGGCAATGAGCACCTCGATGCCCGCATTGGGGATGAGGACTTCACTGAGCCACATGCGCCCGGTCATCATCGACCAGCCTATGGTCAGCAAGCCGAAGTACAGCAAGTAGTCGAGGCGGCGCACCCAGGCCAGGCCCAGCGCGAAGATGCCCAGCACCGCCAGGATGCCACCCAGCACTTGCGAGACAGTGGTCGTCCAGAACTCCTGCTGCTCATAGAGCTCCCGGATTTCCTGCAGCGGCCCGATGCGCACGGCACCCAGCCCACCGGCACGTTGACGTGCCGTCACGCGGTTGATCGGGTAACCCACGACCTTGAGGTCCAGTTCGTTGCCGCGCTCGCGCAACAGGTGCGACGGCAAGGTGACCACGTGCGAGCGGTAGCAGTTGCGCGCGTATGGCTCGCTCATGCGGCCGCCACGGTACAGCAACTGCCCATTGAGAAAGACCTCGACGTTGGAGCAGGCCCGCTCGATCTGCACGGCCAGGATCTGATCCGGCCCGGGCAGCGTGCCAGTGTCGAAATTGAAGCGGTACCAGATGGCGCCCTGGTACCCCGGCTGGGTCTTGGCCCACTCGTCGGGCAAGCTCATGAGCTGCCCGGCCTGGCCCACGGGAAACCGCGTCGCATTGCTGCGTACCGCCCAGGCCTGCTCGAGGGCCTGCACCGCGTTGTCGGCGGACATGGCCGCCACGATGGTCGACGGATGGCTCAGACGCACCGTTTCGCGGTTGAGCGCCACCATGACATAGGCCACGACCAGAGCCAGGACCAGGCCCAGGCCCAGCAACAGCCACAAACGGCGAACCTGGGACGCGTGCGCGCCGACCGTCCCGGAGGCGGGGCCCTCCGTATCGGTGTCGGCATCGGCAGGACGCGAGCTTTGGGCCCAGGACTGCCACCAACGATGCAACTTGCTCAAGGAAGACTCCAAAGCCCATCGCGCACACCATGTGCGCGAAGACCTGTCGATTTTCGCAAGATATGTCACATGGTGAAGCCTCGGGCAGGAGACAATTTGCATGCTTTCTCTTCATTCCGGGGCTTTCATGCAACTGCGGCACAGCTTTTCCCCCCCTGACAACACCCGACTGGCCCACCTGTGCGGCCCGCTGGACGAGCACCTGCGCACCATCGAGGCCGCCTTCGGGGTGACCATGACGCGGCGTGGCGAGCAATTCCGCATCGAAGGTGCCCGCGGCGTGCCGCAGCAGGTGGTCGAACTGCTGGATTCGCTGTACGCCCGCAGCGCCAAGCCCATCAGTGCCGAACTGGTGCAACTGGCCATCACCTCCAGCCTGGCGGCCCAGCAGCGCGCACGCCTGCCCAAGGCCGAGGGCGACACGGCGGCCGGCCTGCCCGACGAGGAGCCCGATGGCCCCACCCTGCACACCCGCCGCGCCGACCTGCACGGCCGCACGCCCAACCAGGTTCAGTACCTGCGCCAGATCCTGTCGCACGACCTGAGCTTCGGCATCGGCCCGGCCGGCACCGGCAAGACCTTCCTGGCCGTGGCCTGCGCGGTCGATGCCCTGGAGCGCAGCGCCGTGCAGCGCAACGTGCTGACCCGCCCGGCCGTGGAAGCCGGCGAGCGCCTGGGCTTCCTGCCCGGCGACCTGACCCAGAAGGTCGACCCCTACCTGCGCCCGCTGTACGACGCCCTGTATGACCTGATGGGCTTCGACAGGGTCACCAAGGCCTTCGAGAAAGGATTGATCGAGATCGCGCCGCTGGCTTTCATGCGGGGGCGCACGCTCAATCACGCCTTCGTGATCCTGGACGAGGCCCAGAACACCACGCCCGAGCAGATGAAGATGTTCCTCACCCGCATTGGCTTCGGCGCTCGGGCCGTGGTCACGGGCGATGTCAGCCAGATCGATTTGCCGCGTGGCGCCAAAAGTGGCCTGATCGACGCCGAGCGCATCCTCAAGCGGGTCAAGGGCGTGGCCTTCACCCGCTTCACGGCCGCCGACGTGGTGCGCCACCCCCTGGTTGCCCGCATCGTCGAAGCCTACGATGCCGCTCAGTCTGCCGAACCCGAAGCCAGCCGCACGGGCCGCCCCGGCGGCACCCGAACCCCGATAGCACCTTCAGCCAACGACCCCGCATGAAACCCACCCTGAGCCTGAGCCTGCAATTCGCCGACAAGCGCCACCGCGACACCCTGGCACGCCACAAGGTCGCCCGCTGGCTCAAGGCCGCGCTCGACTTGGACGCCGAGCTGGCGGTGCGGCTGGTGGACGAAGAAGAAGGGCGCGCGCTCAACAAGGACTTCCGCAAGAAGGACTACGCCACCAATGTGCTGACCTTCGACTACGCGCGAGAGCCCGTGGTCATGGCCGACCTCATCGTCTGCGCCCCGGTGATCGAGCGTGAAGCGCAGGAGCAAGGCAAGACGCTGGAAGCCCACTACGCCCACATGCTGGTCCACGGTGCCCTGCATGCCCAGGGCTGGGATCACCTGAAGAAGAAGGAGGCCGAGGCCATGGAAACGCGCGAGCGCGAGATCATGGCGGCCCTCGGCTTTGATGACCCCTATGGCGACTGACGATTCGCAAACCCCTCGGCCCTTGCAGGCCATCGACCCGGATGACGTCAACCGGCACATGCGCCGGGTGGTCGACCACCTGCCTTCGATGCTGGCCTACTGGGACAAGGACCTGCGCTGCCGCTTCGCCAACAAGGCCTACAAGACCTGGTTCGGTCTGTCGCCCGAGCAGATCATCGGCATCCACATGCCCGAGCTGCTGGGCCCGCGTCTGTTCGCCCTCAACGAGCACCACATCCGTGGTGCGCTGGCGGGCCAGGAGCAGATCTTCGAGCGGCTCATCCCGGGGCCTGATGGGGCGCAACGGCACAGCCTGGCGCACTACATCCCCGACATCGTCGACGGCGTGGTACAGGGCTTCATGGTGCAGGTCACCGAGATCACGCACATCAAGGCCGTGGAGATGGCCTTGCGTGACAGCGAGGCCTTCCTGGACCGCACCGAGAGGCTGGCCAGCGTGGGCGGCTGGGAGGTGGACCTGCTCACCGGCCTGCACAAGTGGTCAGACCAGCTTTGCCGCATCTACGAGGTGCCGCCGGGTTATCAGCCTACGCGCGCAGAGGCCATGTCATACGTGGCGCAGGAAGTGCGCGAACAGGTCAGCCAGATGATTGCAGACAGCATCGCCACTGGCCAACCCTGGGACGTGGTGGTGCCCGTGGTCACCGCCAAAGGGCGCCACATCTGGGTGCGCAGCCTGGGTGAGGCGGCCTATGTCGATGGCCGGCCGGTGCGGCTGTTTGGCGCGGCGCAGGACATCACCGAGTTGCGCCAGCGCGAGGCCGAACTGCACCAGGAGCAGACGCTGCGCAAGCGCATCGAGCAACAGATGCAGGAACTCGATCGCCTGCTCAAGGAGCGCAGCGAGATGCTGGACGTGCTGGCCCACGAGGTCAGGCAGCCGCTCAACAATGCCTCGGCCGCCCTGCAGAGTGCACGGGCAGCACTGACGTCCATGAGTGACCACGCCGCCGCGCTGCGCGTCACGCGGGCGCAGAACGTGATGAGCCAGGTGATGGCCAACATCGACAACACCCTGGCGGTGGCCGCCCTGTTGGCGCGGGCCACACCCGCCAGCGGCCAGGACACCGACATCGACACCCTGCTGGCGGTGGCCATCGCCGACATGCCCCAGGAGCAGCAGGCTCGTGTTCGCGTCGAAAGGGACACCGCGACGCGCACGGCCACGATGGACATGAGCCTGATGCGCCTGGCGCTGCGCAACCTGCTGTCCAACGCCTTGAAGTTCAGCCCGGCCCACAGCCCGGTCACCATCCGGGTCAGCGACTCGGACGAGCCCCTGGCCCTGGTCATCGATGTGATCGACGAAGGCCCCGGGGTGCAGGCCGAGGTGTTGCCGGCTTTGTTTGAACGTGGCGTGCACGGCCACCACAGCCAGCAGCCCGGTCATGGCCTGGGGCTCTACATCGTCAGGCGTGTGATGGAGCTGCACGGCGGCCAGGCCAGCCTGCTCGACAACGGCCCCCAGGGCGCCACCTTGCGCCTGATGCTGATCCAGTCACCGGGCCAATGACCCGCTCGCGCCCTCAGACGGCCTTCAAGGGCGCGCGAAACACATAGCCCACGCGCGAGCGGGACTGCAGGGGCACCAGCAGCGGTGTCGCACGTTCGATGCGGCGGCGCAGGCGGTAGATCGTGGCGTTCAAACCGTCTGAGCCGTCGGACTCCTCGGGGCGACCGATGCGCTGGCGCAAGGTCTCGCGGCTGACCACGTCGCCCTGCGCTTCAATGAAGCATTCCATGAGCGCCTGGTCGATGTCACTGAGGTCCACGCGAGCGCCATCAGGCGCGACCAGTTGCCCCGTACGGCGCTCCACACGCCACTCGCCTTGCGTGTGACCGGCCGTGCCCACACGGCGAAACACCGCCTCGATGGCCAGCACCACCTGCTCGAACTGCACGGGTTTGGTCAGGTACATGTCCGCACCGGCGCTGATGACGTCCTTGAAGACATCGGGCGCCAGCCGGCCGGACACGACCAGCAAGCCGGCATTGGTTCGCCGACGCAGCAACTTGATGAGGTCCACCCCATCGATGCCGGGCAACATCAAATCCACGAGGTAGAACTGGTAAGCATAGGGATCGGCGTGCACCAACAGGTCATTGCTGTCAGAAAACACATCGACGCGCACACCCTGCTCCTGGAGGTACTGCGCGAGGAACTCGGCGTACTCCTTGTCGTCGTCGATCAGTGCGAGTGATTTGGGAAGCATGACTGCATGAAAAAAGCTGATCTTTTGAATTAAAGCACAGGCTTATTCACAAGAAAATCGCGATATTCAATACAAATACCCAGCCAAATATCCATTTACGCACAAACACGCCGCCGCGTCATTTATCGTTGACCAAAAAGGTTTATCACCACCCACGGTGGACGCCCTTGGCCGGGGCGATCAAACCCCTTTCAAGCCGCCTTCAAACTGCTGAGAAAACCCGTGCTGCCTTCGTGCAGGCAACGCGGCTTGTATGCGCTCACGCGCCTGGCGATGGCCGCGATGTGATCGGGCGTGGTGCCACAGCAGCCCCCCGCGATATTGAGGAAACCCGATTTGGCAAACTCTTCGACCAGGCCGCCGGTGATCTCGGGGGTTTCGTCGAAACCCGTGTCGCTCATCGGGTTGGGCAAACCGGCGTTGGGGTAGCAGCTGATGAAGGTGTCGCCCGCGATCTTGGACAGTTCCTCGATGTAGGGGCGCATCAGCGTGGCACCCAAGGCGCAGTTCAGACCGATGGCCAGCGGGTGGGCATGGCGCACCGAGTGCCAGAAGGCGCTCACGGTCTGGCCTGAGAGGATGCGGCCGGAGGCGTCGGTCACGGTGCCCGAGATGATGATGGGCAGGCGCTCGCCGGTGTCCTCAAAAAGCTGGTCCACCGCGAAGATGGCCGCCTTGGCGTTGAGCGTGTCGAAGATGGTTTCGATCAGGATGACGTCGCAGCCGCCCTCCAGCAAGGCCTTGGCCTGCTCGTAATAGGCCGTGCGCAGGGTGTCGAAGTCGACGTTGCGCGCGCCGGGGTCGTTCACGTCCGGGCTGATGCTGGCCGTCTTGGGCGTCGGGCCGATGGCGCCGGCCACGAAACGGGGCTTGTCGGGCGTGCTGTACTTGTCGCAGGCGGCGCGGGCCAGTTTGGCGGCCGCCACGTTCATTTCGTAGGCCAGCTCGGGCAGGTCGTAGTCTTCCTGGGCCACGGTGGTGGCACCGAAGGTGTTGGTCTCGATCAGGTCGGCCCCGGCCTTGAGGTAGTTCTCGTGGATCTCGCTGATCACCTCGGGCTTGGTCAGCTGCAACAGCTCGTTGTTGCCCTTGAGGTCCTTGCCGTGCTCGGCAAAACGCGTGCCCCGGTAGTCGGCCTCGCCCAGCTTGTAGCGCTGGATCATGGTGCCCATGGCGCCATCGAGCACCACGATGCGCTGGCGCATGATCTCAGGCAGCTGGGCTGCACGGGTGTAGGGGCGACGGGCGACGGGCGCGAGCTTGGCGGGGGTATTCATCCCGCTATTTTAAGGACATGGCGGGATCGTGCCGACCTGACGTATAACCACCCCATGAACATGGCCCATCTGGACAAACCCCTGAGTGGCTGGCACTGCGGGGCCGCCCTGCCCCCTTATCAACACGACCAGCTCGTGTGAGCCCATGCCCCATGACGTCAGCCTGATCTCCACCATTGCAGCAGGCTTCGGCCTGGCCCTGATCATGGGGCTCATTGCCACACGCCTGCGCATGCCGCCCCTGGTGGGCTACCTGGTGGCCGGCGTGCTGATCGGCCCGACCACGCCGGGCTTTGTCGCCGATGTCCACCTGGCAGCACAGTTGGCCGAGATTGGCGTGATGCTGCTGATGTTCGGCGTGGGCCTGCACTTTTCGGTGGCCGACCTGCTGGCCGTGCGCCGCATTGCCATACCAGGCGCCATCGTGCAGATCGCGGTGGCCGTCGCGCTGGGTGGGTTCACGGCGCATGCCTGGGGCTGGTCCTGGGGCGGTGCGCTGGTGTTCGGCCTTTGCCTGTCGGTGGCCAGCACCGTGGTGCTGCTGCGGGCGCTGGAAGCGCGCGGCCTGATCGACTCGGTCAACGGGCGCATCGCGGTGGGCTGGCTGGTGGTCGAAGACCTGGTCATGGTGCTGGTGCTGGTGTTGCTGCCGGCGTTTGCCGCCATGATGCAGCCCGGCGCTGTGGCGGGCGCGTCATCTCAGACGCCCGCCCTGTGGCTGACGATTGCGCTCACGCTGGCCAAGGTCATGGGCTTTGTGGCCACGATGCTGCTGGTGGGGCGCAAGGTCTTCCCCAAGGTGCTGTGGTGGGTGGCCAGCTCGGGCTCGCGCGAGCTGTTCACCCTGTGCGTCGTGGCCACGGCGGTGGGTGTGGCCTTCGGCGCGGCCAAGCTGTTTGACGTGTCGTTCGCGCTGGGTGCCTTCTTCGCCGGCATGATGATGAAGGCCTCGCAGTTCAGCCACCGCGCCGCCGATGAATCGCTGCCGCTGCGCGACGCCTTTGCCGTGCTGTTCTTCGTGTCGGTGGGCATGCTGTTCGACCCCGCCGTGCTGTGGCAGTCACCGGGCAAGTTGCTGCTGACGGTGACCATCATCCTGGTGGGCAAGACGCTGGCCGCTGTGGCCCTGGTGCTCTTGTTCCGCTACCCGCTCAACACCGCGCTCACGGTCGGGGCCAGCCTGGCGCAGATCGGCGAGTTCTCCTTCATCCTGGCGGGCCTGGGCGTGGCCCTCGGGCTGCTGCCCAAGGAGGGGCAGGATCTGATCCTGGCGGGTGCGCTGGTTTCCATTGCCGTCAACGCTGCGCTGTTTGCGTCGCTCGAGCCTGCGCTGAACTGGATCCGCGAACGCTCGGCCCTGGCCCGCCGCCTGGAAGCCCGCGACGACCCGCTGGCGCAACTGCCGAGCACGGTAGACCCGGCCCGACTCACGGGCCAGGTGGTGCTGGTGGGCTACGGCGCCATCGGCGAGCAGATTGCCGAGCGCCTGCAGGCCGAGCACGTGCATTTCGTGGTGGCCGAGGAAAACCGCGACACGGTGGACAAGCTGCGACAGGCCCATGTGCCCGCGGTGGCTGGCGACCTGCATGATCCGGCTACCCTGATCCAGGCCCACATCGCGCGAGCCGCGGCGCTGGTCATCACCACCGCCGACAGCCTGCTGATCCGGCAGCTGGTGGACATGAGCCGCCAGCTCAACGAGCGCGTGCGCATCCTGGTGCACGCGAGCAATGAAGAAGAAGCACGCCTGCTGCGCCAGGATCTGGGTGTCGACGCCTTCGTGCAGGAGCGCGAGCTGGCCCAGAGCATGAGCCGGCAGGTACTCGCCACACTGCAAACCTCATCCTCGAATCGGCCGTGACTCAGCCGCGACGCACGGCGTTCACGCCATGGCACAGAGCCCGCGCGCGGCAAGGACTCGTCACAGCGACCGCGCCAACTCCGGCTCCCCGCATGAACGCCAATCCTCCTCCTCGACGGAGACGGGCACAGGCGAAGGGCGCGTGGACTGCACTTGCACCCCATGTTGCAACAGCCAGGCCAGCAAGGCCGGTTCGGGCATGGGCAAGGCATACAGGAAGCCCTGAAGCTCATCGCACTGCAGACGCGTCAGGATCGCGGCCTGATCGGGCGTCTCGACGCCTTCGGCCACCACCTCCAGACCCAGCGCATGCGACAGGTTCACCACCGCCGCCACGATGGCCTGGGCGTCGAGGCTGGAGGCCAGGTCCTTGACGAAACTGCGGTCGATCTTGAGCTGCCGTGCAGGCAGGCGGCGCAGGTAGCTCAGGCTGGAATAGCCCGTCCCGAAGTCGTCAATCGACAGGCGAACCCCGATGGCATCGAGCATGTCGAACACGCGCAACGAGGCATCAATGTCTTCCATGGCCGCCGACTCGGTGATCTCCATGATGAGCATGCGCGCGGGCACACGGTGGCGCTTGAGTGCGTCACGCACGCGCCACTCCAGATCGGGCTGGCGCAACTGGTGCGCCGACAGGTTGATGGCCACGGGCACGTTGAGGCCGGCGTCATGCCACAAGCGGATATGACGGCACGCCTCGTTGAGCACCCAGATGCCCAGCTCGCCGATCAGGCCGAAACGCTCCGCCACGGGGATGAAGTCCACCGGGCTGACCATGCCACGCTGGGGATGCGTCCAGCGCAGTAGCGCCTCGACACCCGCCAGCGTCTTGTCTTTCGCGTACAGCTTGGGTTGGAAGTACAGCGTCAGCTCCTGGCGCTCGATGGCATGGCGCAGGTCACGCTGCATTTCGACTTGCTCGGCGCCGGTGCGGTCCATGCCCTGCTCGTAAAGGCAGTGCACACCCCCACCGGCCTTGCGGGCCGTGAGCATGGCGTCCAGCGAGTGGCTCAGCAACTGATCGGCATTCTTGCTCGCGGGGAAGCGGGCGATGCCGATGGAGCAGCTCAGCACCACCTCCTGATCG
>JACPOH010000392.1 GCA_016185075.1 Aquabacterium sp.
CAAAAAATGAGGGAATGTATCCCCCCTAAGAACGGGTCTGGCATTCATATCGACGCATGCTGAACGTCATGAGGCCGGGGTATCCAGGCGCACGATTTTGGCGACAGAAGGCACGCCGTGCGTATCAACGGCAAACAGAAAGTAGTAACCCGGTGGGGCGATAAATGCGTTTTCGGGCGCGCTGACTTCGTAAACCGCCCCTTTTTGTTTGAAACCCAGCTCGATAAACCGCTGGTCATATACCTGTGCATGCGTGGCTGAACCCATTTTGATGAGCGTAAATCGGCCAAGGGGCGCATCGGATTCCAGCGTGAAGCCTTTCCCCCAGGATATGAAATCCGGCGCGGCCTTGATGACGGGTCGAGGGGCAAGCTGGCCACTGCCGTCCGACTTGAACAGATAAGGCGGGTAGTAGATCTCGGCGTCGAGGTTGTTGGCAGCGTTTTTGGCCCCGGCGCCACCCGCCCCGGTCAGCACGGTGCCATCCTGCATCAGGAGGGCCACCGAGTGGTACAGGCGGGCCTTGTGCGCCACCGCACCGGGCAGCCATTTGTCGGTGGCCGGGTCCCAGATCTCGGACAAGCGGTTCGACAGGATGCCCGTGCCGTTGTCGTCGTTGCGAACGCTGCCACCGTTGACGTAGACCTTGCCGTCAGCCAGGACGGTCGCCGTGGCATTGAAGCGCGCCAGGCCGGACCAGGCCGCCCGCTTGATGACCGGCTGCGCCTGGTTGATGTCGATGTTGTAGGTCAGCCCACCCATGCGAATGGACAAAATCTTGCCCGGCGCGTACATCAAGGACGGCAGGTAGGAGTGGCCTCTTGGCAGTTTTTGCGGCAATTTCGTGAAGCCGCCCTGCCCGTCCAGCGTCACGGTGTAGAGGTCACCCAGGCGATTGATCGAGAAGATGTCGCCGCGAGGGGTCTGCCAGGCGCGCGGGTAGTTCCAGTTCTGGGCGCCAAAGAGTTCGTCCTTGTCCGCGCCCGGCAGCGTCCGCCAGCCCGTCTGAGGGTTGTAGATCTCGGGGATGGGGGCGTAGTGCTCCAGATCCAGGCGGCCGCCGAGCACCAGCACCTCGCCATTGGCCAGCGTCATGACCGTGGGGTACCAGCGTGGCCGCTCCAAAGTGCGCCCCCCCGATTTGATGGTGGCGGTCTGCACGTCGTAGAAGTTGATATCGGGCGAAGACCAGTTGCGCACACCGTTCACGGTGCGATCCCCCCCCACGAGCAGGACCTGCCCGGTGGACGGGATGATGATCTGCCCGCTGCAGAAAATGTCGGTGCCCGTGCGGTTGGGCAGAACGAGGTGAGACTCGGGCCCTGTGCCTTTGCGGGGGTCCCACACGTCGATGACCTCATCGGCCCCCTGTCGGCCTTGCCGGTCCGTGCCGTAGGCCAGAACGCGCCCATCCGGCAGCACGGACACATGAATGGGGATGATGGGCCAGGGCACCACGGCACCAAACTTGCCTCTGAGGTGGTACTCGGCCGGCGTCACGTCCTGATTGCGCCAGTGCCACCACCCGCCAAATACCAGCCCGCCTGCGACCAGCACACCCGCCAAGCCGCGAACCACCCCCCTGAAACCCGGTGCTTGCATCAATGCCCCCTGATGTATGCCCATTCCATCACAACAGATTAACGCCTGAAGTATTTGACCAACATCAGCAACACTATGCTGCAGTACCCTTCATTCAGGGGTATGCCATGCACGTGACATATCGGACATGCCCAATGCCTAATCTCGTTAGCCCTGTTTTTTTTCGCACCATTGCGCAGTAAGAAATGACAAAAGCCATGATTCTGGCCGCCGGCCAAGGTACCCGCGTGAGGCCCCTGACCAAGGGCATGCCCAAACCGATGGTGCCCATTCTGGGCAAGCCGGTTCTCGAATACCTGATCGAGCACCTGGCGCGCCACAATGTGCGCGAGATCATGATCAACGTGGCGCACCACCACTGGAAGATCGAAAACTACTTCGGTGACGGCCAGCGTTGGGGTGTCGAGATCGGCTACTCGTATGAAGGTGTGCGCGAGCACGGCGAGATCGTGCCCAAGCCGCTGGGCTCGGCTGGCGGCATGCGGCACATCCAGGATTTCAGCGGCTTCTTCGACGAGACCACGCTGGTGATCTGCGGGGACGCCATCGTGGACCTGGACATCACGGCCGCCCTGGCCGAGCACCATGCCAAGAAGGCCATGGCCAGCGTGGTGACGCTGGAGGTGCCGCGCGACCAGGTCAAGAACTACGGCATCGTGGTGGCCGACGATGATGGCAAGGTGCGCTCATTCCAGGAAAAGCCCACGCCCGAAGAAGCCCGCTCGACCCTGGCCAGCACCGGCATCTACATTTTCGAACCCGCCGTGCTCG
>JACPOH010000385.1 GCA_016185075.1 Aquabacterium sp.
ATTGCCGCGGGCGCCTGGCTCGGTGGCCAGCGCAGCGTGTCAGGGTCGCCCACCGGCTCGCGACAGGACATCGACACCATGCTCGAATTCGCCGCCCGCCACGGCATCGAGCCGCAAACCGAACATTTCCCCATGAGCCGCATCAACGATGCGCTGGAGCACCTGCGTGCCGGCAAGGCCCGCTACCGCGTGGTGCTGGATGCGGACTTTCCGTCCGCGCCGCCAGCCGCTTGATGCCCGCCTGAGGGCAGACCGAACAGATACCGATTCCCGAGGATCACTGACATGCAATTTCCCGAGTCCTGGCTGCGCAGCTTCTGCAACCCTGATCTGACCACGCAGCAACTGGCCGACCTGTTGACCATGGCGGGCCTGGAAGTGGAAGAACTGCAGCCCGTGGCGCCACCGTTCACCGGCGTGGTGGTGGCTCAGGTGCTGGAAGTGGCCAAGCACCCCGATGCCGACCGCCTGAACGTGTGCAAGGTCGATGCTGGCACGGGCAGCGTGCTGCAAATCGTCTGCGGCGCGCCCAATGTGCGCCCGGGCATCAAGGTGCCTTGTGCCACGGTGGGGGCCGAGTTGCCTCCAGGCGCTGATGGCAAGCCCTTCAAGATCAAGCTGGGCAAGCTGCGTGGCGTGGAAAGCCAGGGCATGCTGTGCTCGGCCCGTGAACTGGGCGTGTCTGAAGAATCGAACGGCCTGCACATCCTGGCCGAAGACGCGCCCTTGGGGCAGAACATCCGCGAGCACCTCAAGCTCGACGACACGCTGTTCACGCTCAAGCTCACGCCCAATCTGGCGCACTGTCTGAGCGTGTACGGCATCGCCCGTGAAGTGGCGGCATTGACCGGTGCGCCTTTGATCGACCCGGCGATCACCCCCGTCAAGCCGGAGATCGATGCGCACCTGAAGGTCACCGTGGAAGCGGCTGATTTGTGTGGTCGCTTTGGTGGCCGTGTCATCCAGGGCGTGAACCCGCAGGCCAGGACGCCTGACTGGATGGTCGAGCGCCTGGCGCGCTGCGGTCAGCGTCCCGTGTCCGCACTGGTGGACATCTCGAACTATGTGATGTTCGAGCTGGGCCAGCCGTCGCACGTGTTCGACCTGGACAAGATCCAGGGTGGGCTGGTGGTGCGTTGGGGCAAGGCTGGCGAGGAGCTCAAGCTGCTCAACGGCAACACCGTCAAGCTGGACGAGCAGGTGGGCGTGATTGCCGATGCCAGCGGCCAGGTTGAGTCGCTCGCCGGCATCATGGGCGGCGACGCCACGGCCGTGGGCGATGACACCCGCAACGTGTACCTGGAAGCCGCTTTCTGGTGGCCCAAGGCCATCGCCGGCCGTGCACGCCGCTACAACTTCTCGACCGATGCCTCGCACCGTTATGAGCGCGGCGTCGACCCCGCACCTACTGCCCAGTACATCGAGCGTGTCACGCGCTTGATCCTCGACATCTGCGGTGGCCAGGCCGGCCCTCTGGATGACCAGACCCTGCAACGCCCGGAGCGCAAGCCCGTGACGCTGCGCTTGTCGCGTGCGCAGCGCGTCATTGGCATGCCGGTGACCTTGACGCAGATCGAGCAGGTGTTCATGCGCCTGGATCTGCCTTTCACCGCTCAGGCCAGGGGCAGCGACACGCACCTGGTGGTCGTGCCACCAAGCTGGCGTTTCGACCTGCAGCTCGAAGAAGACCTGATCGAAGAGGTGGTGCGCGTGATCGGCTTCGACAAGCTGCCCAAGCGTGCACCCAAGACCCCTGTGGCACCTCATGTTCGCCCCGAAGCCCAGCGCAGCCTGTATGCCGTGCGCCGCTCCGTGGCCGCGCGTGGCTACCAGGAAGCCATCACCTTCAGCTTCGTCGAAGAAAAG
>JACPOH010000117.1 GCA_016185075.1 Aquabacterium sp.
GCGTGAGCGTGAAGGCAGGCGCCTTGACGTTCCAGCAGCGAACCCTCAAGGACGTGTCGGGCACGCTGGCCCACCCCTCGCCCGGCGTGTGGCGTGTGCAGCTGGACGCGCAACAGGTGGCTGGGCAGATCGAGTGGCTGCCCGAGACGGCGCCGCTTGCCAGTGGGGGTAGCCGCGTGGTCGCACGTCTGTCACGTCTGTCCGTGCCGGCGGCAGAGGCGCAGGCCCTGGAAGAGCGTGCCGCAGAGCAGATGCTGTCGGCCGATGCCTCGAGCACCTTGCCGGCACTGGACGTGGTCATCGACCAGCTGGAGTGGCGTGGCGTGCCGCTGGGGCGCCTCGAAGTGGATGCCATCAACCGGCTGGTGCCCATGGTCGGTGCCGCCCCGGTGCCCGAGTGGCGCATGACCAAGCTGCGCATGATCACGCCCGAAGCGCAACTGAGCGCCAGCGGCAACTGGACGGCGCTGGGCGCGCAGAGTGCGGCCCGTCGGCCCGGCGCGGCGGCCAGGCTCCGGCCGCGTTCCGCTTTCGGTTTCACGCTGGACCTGGCAAACAGCGGCAACCTGCTCAACCGCCTGGGCCTGCCTCAGACCATCAAGGGCGGCAAGGGCAAGCTCACCGGCCAGGTGAGCTGGTTGGGCTCACCCATGGAGCCCGACCCCCTGAGCATGACGGGCGACATCAGCGTGCAGATCAGCGAAGGGCAGTTCCTCAAGGTGGACCCTGGCATGGCCAAGCTGCTGGGGGTGCTCAGCCTGCAGTCCTTGCCGCGCCGTCTGACCCTGGATTTCCGCGACATCTTCCAGCAGGGTTTCGCCTTCGACAGCATTGATGGCGACGTGAAGATCGGCCAGGGCCTGGCGACCACGCGCAACCTGCGCATGCGGGGTGTCCAGGCTGTGGTCCTCATGGAAGGCCAGGCCGACCTGGCGCGCGAAACACAGAACCTGCACGTGTATGTCGTGCCCGAGGTGAACGCCGGTGGTGCTTCCCTGGCCTATGCCGCCATCAATCCGGTGGTTGGGCTGGGCACCTTCATCGCGCAAATGCTCTTGCGCAAGCAGGTGGCCGACGCCGGCACCCAGGAATTCAAGATCACGGGGCCCTGGGCAGACCCTCAGGTCGAGAAAGTGAACGGCAGCAAGCCCGAAGGCGCGGCGGCAGCAGGCTTGCCCGAGGCCGCCAGTGCCCCACTTACAAAGCCCCGAAAACCTTCTTGAGCAGGGCGCTGCCGGTGCCCACCGGGTCTTTGCGGATGCGGCGTTCTTCTTCACCGATCACGAAGTACAGGCCGTCCAGCGCGCGCTGCGTCACGTGGTCCTGCACGGTCACGGGCTGGCCCTGGATCAGCCCCAGCTTGCTCGCCTTGCCCGTCAGGTCGTTGTACTGCCGGGTGATCGACAGTCTGTCGAGCGCCTTGCCGACCACGGGCTGGAATTTCTGGCCCAGAGGTGCGCGCGTCTTGGTGGCGAAGTAGTCGGTGACGGCATTGTCGCCACCCTGGATGATGCGCTGGGCATCCTGCAGTGACATGCCCTTGATGGCCTGCAGCAGCAGGGGTTGCGCCAAGGCCACGGCGCTTTCGGCGGCATGGTTCATGGACGTCACCAGTTCATCGAGTTGCGCACCGCGCCCTACGGTGCGCAGGATGGGGGCGGCCTTCTCCAGCACCTCAGGCAAGCCGATGCGCACCTTGTCGTTGGACAGAAAACCATCAGCGGCCCCCAGTTGCTGGACGGCCACCTGCGCCCCTCGCTCCAGCGCGGCTTTCAGCGCCGCTGACGCATCCGTCTGGCTGAACGCCGCGGCCCACCCTGGCGATGGCAGGGCTTCCAGCGCGCACAGCGCGATCAGGCTGGTCCAGGAAGAAGACAATACGGTACGACGATCCATTTTTCTTTCCATCTGACATCTCTCGCTTGGTGACCAGGATGAACTTCACCCGCCGAACGCTGACCCTGGCGCTGCCTTTCTTGCTGTCAGCCTGTTTTTCAGGCTCCCAGCAGGCCGCTCCCAATCTGCCCTTTACCCAGTTGGATGGCAGCAAACACACGCTGGCCGAACTCAAGGGCAAGGTCACGCTGATCAACTTCTGGGCTACCAGTTGCAGCACCTGCGTCAAGGAAATGCCGCAAATGGTCGCCACCTACCAGAAGTTCCAGGGCCAGGGCCTGGAAACGCTGGCCATTGCCATGGAGTATGACCCGCCGGCCTATGTCATGCAGTTCGCGCAGTCCAGGGCTTTGCCTTTTCGTGTGGCCATCGACCATTCGGGTGAGTTGGCCAAGGGCTTTGGCGAGGTGCAGCTGACGCCGACGACGTTTGTGGTCAATAAAAAGGGCGAGATCGTCAAACGCTACGTCGGTGAGCCCGATTTTGCCGCTTTGCACCGCCTCCTGGCCCAGTTGCTGGCCGAATCGGCCTGATGCCGCCCTGGGTGTACCAATCGGGCTACATCACGCGGGACAGTTCGTACACCAGAGCCGAGGGCAGGGCGTTGGCGATGCCGTCACAGCCGACGCGCGCCATGCCAGTGGCGCTGATCGAGGAGATGTCAAAGGCGCGCCCTTCATTGGCCAGCTCGATGAACACGAACTCGGGCACTTCCTGGCGAATGCCGCTGGCGAGCTGATCGAACTGGCCCGAACGCAGGGCCCCCTCGAACACGATGGCATGCGGCAGCCCTTCCTGGCAGAACGCGATGGCCTCGCGAACCGAGCTGACGAAATCCAGCACCAGCCCCATGGATTTCAGCGCCTCGCGGATCTGCAGGCGCAGATCTCGTCGACCAGCGATCACCAGCACATGGCTGCCCGCCAGCGGCTTGGAGTTCACCGAATCGGCGAAACCATGGTCATCCAGCTGAGCCTCGGGTGCCAGTGCCATCGTGTGCACGGTATCGGGGAACTCCAGGCGCAGGCGCACATGCGACGCATCGACCTGCCGGTCAAAAACGAGGCCCAGGCTGCGTGCCGTCTGTTCCAGCAAGTGCCAGTGCATGGTGTCGATACGCGCGTTGATCGCATCCGCCGCCGGGGCGGGCTGATCGGGCGGTTGATGTGCGAACACACATTGCAATTGCGCACGCTCGGGCCAGTTGCGCGTGTCCATGCGGACCTCTACGGTGCCGTGCGCACAATCGAGCCACCAGTCGACCAGGGCGTTGAGCAGCCCGAACAGCATGGACGCGTCCAGATTGATTTCAAGGGGCAGCAACGATTGCGACAGTTGCAGGCCCTTGGCGTGCATCTCGCGGGCCCGGTAGGCCAGCACGCTCTGCACGGTGTTGGTCAGGTGCACGCGTTCGTGAGACTGGCGGATGCGGCCGGACGCGAGCCGGGCGATCTGTTGGCACAGGATGCCAGCCTGGCGGGCGCGGTCGACCTCCTCACGCAGCGCGCGCAAGCCCGCGCGGTCAATGCGGCCCGTGGTGGTCAAGGTCGTGACCCGCTCAAGTGCAGCCGTGAGCGGTTCAGCCAGCTCCCGCCCCACTTGCCCGAGCAACTCATGCCAGCGGGCCGGATCCTCGTCGCCAGCTGCGTCATGGCCGGCTGAAGCGGGGCGTCTCATGGGCGAGGCGATGACGTCGTCAGACAACCCGGCCAACAAGTCTGCTGACAGGTTGAGCTTAGGGTCAGGGACGCTGTTCATGTGGGGCTGTTTGTGTTACGACTGGCAGTCTTGTTGGTGGCCTGCGCCTTGTCCATCCCGCGCATGGGTGAGGGGCATCCGTGCCTTTGCATAATGAGCAAATGGTCCGAATTTATCCTGATCGCCCGGTTTCGTCCCCCCTGCTTGTGGTGTGCGCCCTGACCTTGTCCTGGCTGGCGTCAGGCTGTTCGCCTGCCTTGAATTGGCGGGAGGTCCGCCCCGCGCAAGCTGATGGGCTCACGGCCTTGTTCCCTTGCAAACCTGACGCCCACGAGCGCACGGTGCCCTGGCCCGGCCTGCCTGCGGGCGCCACGATGCACCTGCTGTCTTGTCAGACCGAGGCGGGCACCTGGGCCCTGAGCTACCTGACCTTGCCCGACGTGGCGCTGCTGGCGCCTGCCATGCACGAATTCACCATGTCGATGCGGCGCAATCTGGGTTCTGCCGCGCAATTGACTGGCGGAGGGCAGGCGGTGGTCGAACAGGATCTGGGCCCGATCGAGGTGCCGGGCATGACGCCCTCCTTGCAGGCGCGCGCCTGGCACTTTCAGGCCCAGCGGCCCGATGGCCTGGGCCGCCCCCTGGACATGGACATCCGGGCGTGGCATTTTTCCCACGGAATGACCGTGTTTCAGGCGTCCGTGTGGCGTCCGGTTGAAGCCGTCAAGGCCCAAACCAGTGAAGATGTGGCGCAAGCCTTTTTCAAAGGGCTGCAATTTCCCCGCTGAGTTGCCGATAATCCAAGCTGTATGGCAGGCCTTTTCATCATTGCGCACGCGCCGCTGGCTTCAGCCTTGAAGCTGGCTGCGCAGCATTGCTTCCCGGAGGCCACCGAACGCATGCAGGTGCTGGACGTGCAGCCCAACCTGTCGGCGGACGAAGTCGAAGCGCAGGCCAGCTTGCTGCTGGAGCGCGCACTGGAAACCGACGAACGCGGCGAGGCCCTGGTGCTGACCGACGTCTTCGGGGCCACGCCGTGCAACTGTGTTCAGCGTCTGGCTGACGGGGTGCATGTCAAAGTGGTCACCGGTGCCAATGTGCCCATGCTCTGGCGGGCCCTCAATTACGCCGGTGAGCCGCTGGAAACCCTGATCACCCGAGCAGTAGCAGGCGGCACCCAAGGGGTCATGCAGATTGCCACCAGCCGGCCCCACAACCAGGTCAGCCAACCCATTTCCCATGATCAAGACCACCGTCACCATCAGCAATAAGCTGGGCCTGCACGCACGGGCGTCGGCCAAGCTGACCAAGCTGGCCAGCAGCTTCCCCTGTGAGGTCTACATGTCTCGCAATGACCGCCGCGTGAATGCCAAGAGCATCATGGGCGTGATGATGCTGGCCGCCGGCCTGGGCGCCTCGGTCGAACTGGAGTGTGACGGCGCCAAGGAAGAAGAAGCCAGCAAGGCGCTGGTGGCCCTGATCAATGACAAGTTCGGTGAGGGCGAGTAAACCCTGATGCGCGCGCCCCCTGATTCGAGAGGGGCCAGTTCACGTCAAACGCATGCCCGTGAATTTTGTGTCGTTTACCGGCGACACAGGTGTGCCGTTACAAGGGCGCTCAGGGCAAAGTTATTGATCCCGCCTCGGATCAAGCCTTCGGGGCTTATAAAGCGAACCCCCCAGTTTCAAGTTTCAAGGAGTCATGATGGCACGCAGCGGTAATGGTTTGGTTTCTGCCCCAACTGCCAAGGTATTGGCTTTGGCACTGGCACTGGCTGGTGTGAGCCAGGCCATGGCGGCGGAGAATGGGTTGCAGCGCTATTCGCCGGGCGTGGGTGGCAGCGACATGACCACCCCATTGGTGGCGGGGTGGTATGTGCAAATGCCGATGGTGGCTTACCACGCCAACAAGTTGAAGGGTGACGACGGTCGCACCGAAGTCAAGGCGACGCCAGGCCCGGGGCCTTACGCCGCGCTGAGGTCCGAGGTCAGTGTGAAGGCTGATACCTATGCTTTGCTGCCGCGCGTGACTTATCTCGACACCACGCAGGTCCTTGGTGCCAACGTTGGTTTCACGGTGATGCTGCCTTTGGTCAAACGCAAGGCCGTGTTCACCTCCAGCCCGCTTTATGGTGAGTTGGGTCTGCCCGCCAACGCCACGCTGTCGAGCAATATTCAATCCAATTTCAGCCGCCTGGATGGTTCTGAAATGGGCATTGGCGACGTTGAAGTGTCGCCGCTGTTGCACTGGGAAATTGGCGACCATCAAGCCGTGACGTTTGCGCCGACCATCGTTTTGCCCACCGGCGATTACAAGGCGACCCAGCGCGTGAACCCGGGCTACGGCAATTTCGTGACCTTCCGCCCCTCCGTGCAATATGCCTTCATTGGCGATGGTTGGGATATTGGCGGGCGTGCTGTGCTGTCCTTCAATACACGCAACAAGGAC
This sequence comes from Aquabacterium sp., assembly GCA_016185075.1. GTDB lineage: Bacteria > Pseudomonadota > Gammaproteobacteria > Burkholderiales > Burkholderiaceae_C > Aquabacterium. The sequence continues at coordinate 6,044 of JACPOH010000117.1, forward strand.
ACGGGCTATTTCTCCGGCCACATGTTCAATCTGGACTGGCAGCTGATGAAGTTCGTCAGCGACGATGTGCGGATGGGTCTCCAAGGCTATTTTGTGCGTCAGTTGACGAAAGACACGCAGGACCTGACTGGACTCAACCCAGCCCTGGCGACGTCATCCAACCTTGCCAACGGCAACAAGGCCAGCGTGAACGCCGCTGGTCCGGCCGTGGGTTGGCTCAAGAACGGTGGCGAAATGCTGCTGGAAGGCAAGTTCCTCAAGGAGTTCGACGCGCGCAACCGCACCGAAGGCCAGGCTTTCTGGTTGACCGTTTCCAAGCCCTTGTAATCATCCCTGTCGGGTTGGAGGCATCGTCATGTCGGACAACTTGAATCGAGACAAGTCGGTTGACACCCTGCGCCGGCAACTGCTGGCTGGGGCTGCGGCGTCCACGCTGCTGCCCTGGGCAACGCCTGCCAGTGCGGCGGTGGAGCTGGAGGGGGTGGAGCTGCCCGAGACCACAACGGCCTACGGGCACAAGCTGGTGCTCAATGGCGCAGCGGTGCGCAAGCGTGGCTATTTCAAGGCGGACGTGACTGCGCTGTACCTGCCCGAGAAGCGCACCACGCCGGACGGCATCTACAAGCTCGATGGCGTGCGCCGCATCCAGCTCAACATCCTGCGCGAGTTCACGTCGTCGACGATTTCCCGCATCTTCCTGTCTGACTTCAAGCAGTCGGCCACCGAAGAAGAGTTCAAGAAACTCATCGGCCCCATCGGGCAGATCGGTGCGGCGTATGCCAACGTCAAGAAGGTGTCCAAGGGTGATGTCGTCAACCTGGACTGGGTGCCTGGCCAGGGCTGGATGGCCACGCACAACGGCAAGGCGCTGACCGGCGACAGTGGCACCACCATGGCGATCAAGGATGAACTGGCCTTCCAGATCTACTTGCGCATGTACATCGGGCCGGCTGCGCCCGAGGAGTTGCGCAACGGCCTGCTGGGCCTGACGCGCTTGCCCAAGGCCGGCAGCCGCGACGACGGCTGACCCACTCAGACCGCGGTTTCAGGCTTGGGGTAGTGCGCCTCCAGCATGGGGGGCAAGGGCGCATCGATCAGCCCGCCAGCCAGGCGAAGTGCGTCGGCGCTGGCGTCTGACAACACGCCCTGCGGGCTGTGGTTGACGGCCTCTTCCACCCAGGCCTTGAGCAACAAAGGCCTGAGCATCCATGACAGTTCCTGCACGCCAGCCAGGGCGTGGACGAGTGCGTCTGCGTCAGGTGGTGTGGCGGGCCGGGTGTCGTCTCCTGCCTGGCCGCAGCGGCCCATCACGCCCTTGAACCAGGCGAGGCTGGCGCCAGCCCAGCCGTCGGCACCTTCTTCTAGCGGGATGAAACGCGCCAGGTAAGAGGTCAGCGGCACGATGCAGGCCAGCTCTTCGGGCCCCAGTTGATGCAGGTCCTGCCCCTGACCCGTGGTAGGCCGCATGTAGGCCTGGCGGCTCTGTTGCTCGCTGAGACGGTGGCGCAGAGCCAGCCACCACAGGCGCTCACGCGGGCTGACACGCCCATCGGCTCTCAACAGGTTGCGTGCGCTTTCCACCAGCGCGCGCCGTTGCTCGATGGGTTGCCGCGCGATGAGCGCGGTCTGATGCTCGAACTCCGGTACGCGGCGGTTGGCGGGCAAGGTGGCCACGTCGTCCAGGATGCGCTGGGCATCGTGAACGCCCTCGGCCATGTGTTGCCACAGCGCGCGCTCCTTGTCGTTGTGGATGTTCATCATCAAGGCCAGTGTGATCAGCCGATGCTCGGTCGGGCCCACGCGGCCACGCAGGCGACTCAAGGCTTCGCGTGCTGCGGCTTGTTGTGCCTGGCGCGCTTGCTGTGCCTGGGCATGCGGGCTCAGGGGCGCGGCGGCGGCCACGGCAGGCGGCAGGCTCTCGGGGCTGTGGCGAGGTTCGACCTTGTCGATGCGCACCAACGGTGCGGGCATGGGTGGCAACACGGTGCCGCAGACACGACGGATGCGCTCGGAGAGCCGTGGGTGGCTTGAAAGGCAACTGGCCGAACCCGGCTCATGCAGCAGCAGGTAGGACACCATGCCCGCCGCCGGATGGCGCATGCGCCCGGCCAGGATCTGCTGGTCATGCCACAGCTTGCGCAGCACATTGCCCAGGCCATCGCGGGCCCGCGTGAACTGGATGGCAGAGGCATCGGCCAGGAATTCGCGCTGGCGTGACACGGCCGCTTGCAGCAGGCGGCCGGCCATCCAGCCCAGCCAGCCTGTGATGGTGAACACCAGGCCGATCAGCCACGCCGGTGCGCTGACATGCCCCTTGTCATCCGGTGCCATCAGGGTCTGGCCATAACCGTGCACCAGCGACAGCCCCCAGACCAGCGACAGCACCCGCATCGACAAGGGCAGATCGTCTTCCTTGATGTGGCCGAACTCGTGGGCCACGAGACCTTGCAGCTCGGCGCGCGTCAGGCGTTCCAGCGCGCCTCGTGTCACGCACAACACCAGGTCTTGCGGGCCCCACCCTGCCACAAAGGCATTGATCGCATCCTCTCTGTGCAGCACGTACACGCGCGGCACGGGCTGCCCGCTGGCCAGCGCCATTTCATCGACCACGTTGAGCAGGCGTCGCTCCGTGGCGTCATCCGGATCGCGTACCTCGCGGCCGCCCAGCCAGTGCGCCACGCGGGGGCCGCCGCCTTCGCGAAGCCGGTGAGATTCGACCAGGCAGCCGCCCAGAACGAACAGCAGGATCAACCCGGTGTTGGTTTCAAAGAAGAGTGCAGGAAAGCCCAAACTGAAGGGCAGGAGGACCTTGTAGAGCAGGGCCAGCAGCAGGTTGATCGTGATGACCAGGCCCGCCAGCAGCAAGCTGAACAGGCCCAGCAGCCGGGCGGTACGAATATGCGCTTCGCGCTGATGTTGTCGGAACTGCATGACAAGACACGAGGCGTGCGAGGGGTCAGAAACTGACCTTGACGGGGTTGCGCTCGGCCTCGCTGGCAGTGGCTTGCAACATCGATGCCGTGCGGAAACCGAACAGCCCTGCCACGATGTTGGTCGGGAACTGGTGGGCTGCGTTGTTGTAGTCCAGCGAGGCATCGTTGAACAGCTGGCGCGAGAAGGCCACCTTGTTCTCGGTGTGCGTCAACTCTTCACTGAGGTCGCGCAGGCGCTGGTCGGCCTTGAGTTCAGGGTAGGACTCCATCACCGCGTTGAGACGCCCCATCGCGCTGGCCAGCACGCCCTCGGCCATGCCCAGGCTCAGGATGGGGCCTGGCTGGTTGGGTCTGCTCTTGACCAGATCCGTGGCCGCCATGACTTGCGCGCGCGCGGCTGTCACGCGCTCCAGTGTTTCGCGCTCGTGCTCCATGTACTTGCGCGCGACCTCGACCAGATTGGGGATGAGATCGTGGCGGCGCTTGAGCTGCACATCGATCTGGGCAAAGGCGTTGCCGATTTCATTGCGCAAGCGCACCAGGCGGTTGTAGGCCCCGGCCGCCCAGAAGACCAGCAAGGCGACGATAACCAGAATCACGATGTTGGAGGTGGCCATGGGGTCATCCTTGGGGCGCCGACGCAAGCCGATGAAAGGGCTGGCTCAAGGCTCGCAACTGTACAGGCATTCGCATGGTCAACCCTGCTGCCGGAAGGCATCGAAACCCTCCCGGCGCAGCGCGCACGCCGGGCAGGTGCCGCAGCCGTAGCCCCAGGCATGCCGGTGCGCGCGATCGCCCAGGTAACAGGTGTGCGTGTGTTCGATGATCAGCTCGTTGAGCGCTTCACCACCCAGCTCGTGGCTGAGCTGCCAGGTCTGCGCCTTGGTGAGCCACATCAGCGGCGTCTCGATGGTCATGGGGCTGTCCAGCCCCAGGCTGATGGCGACCTGCAGGGCCTTGAGCGTGTTGTCGCGGCAATCGGGGTAACCGGAATAGTCGGTCTCGCACATGCCGCCAACCAGCACCTAGGCGCCCCGGCGATAGGCCAGGGCAGCGGCGAAGTTCAGGAAGAGCAGGTTGCGACCCGGCACAAAGGTGTTGGGCAGACCGTTGGACTGCATCTCGATGGCGCGGGACTCGGTCAGGGCGGTGTCCGAAATCTGGCCCAGCAGCGCCAGGTCCAGCATGTGATCCTCGCCCAACCGTGCGCCCCATTGAGGGAAGGCGCGAGCCAATTCGGTGCGCACATGCTGGCGGCAGTCCAGCTCGACCCGGTGGCGTTGGCCGTAGTCGAAGCCGATGGTTTCGACGTGGGCGTAGCGCGCCAGGGCCCAGGCCAGGCAGGCGGTGGAATCCTGCCCACCTGAGAACACGACCAGGGCGGTACGCGGGTCCTGGGCAGGTGGGCTGGAGAGCAGGGCGGATGTGGTCATTTTCGGGATGTGAAGTGTGGTGCGGCGACATCGAGGCTGCAGGCAGACGCGGCCGCGTTCGAGGATAGCCCATGCGTTTGTCAGCTCGTCACCACGCTGACACCAGCCCAAAATCCGCCAATCAACAGCCCAAAATCAGCCAAAGGGGCCGTCGCGCACCGGACGGGGTTGTCGGGTGTGAACATGACCCAGCCAAAAGCCCCAGATCTACGGGGGACGCGCCATGGCCCCTTCCAGTTATGGGGGAGAATATAGGGTTTTCGTCAGGCGCACCCCTACCTGGGCTGCCAACTGGGCTGGACGCCCGCAGGACACACACAACATGGCCGCGTTTAACCAAGAGACCGTCACCCACGTCCACCACTGGAACGACACGCTGTTCAGCTTCAAGACCACCCGTGATCCGGGGCTGCGCTTTGCCAGCGGCCACTTCGTGATGATCGGCCTGGAGGTGGATGGCAAGCCGCTGATGCGCGCCTACTCGATCGCCAGCGCCAACTACGAAGAACACCTGGAGTTCCTGAGCATCAAGGTGCCCGACGGCCCCCTGACTTCGCGCCTGCAGCACCTGAAAGTTGGCGACAAGATCCTGGTCAGCCGCAAGGCCGTGGGCACCCTGGTGGTCGATGACCTCAAGCCCGCCCCCAATCTGTACCTGTTCGGCACGGGCACCGGCCTGGCGCCCTTCATGAGCATCATCCAGGACCCTTACACCTACGAGAAGTTCGACAAGGTGGTGCTGGTGCACGGCGTGCGTACCGTGAGCGAACTGGCCTATCACGACTACATCACCCAGGATCTGCCTGACCACGAACTGCTGGGCGAACTGATCCGCGACAAGCTGCTGTACTACCCCCTGGTCACCCGCGAGCCATTCCGCAATCAGGGCCGTCTGACCGACCTCATCGTCAACGGCAAGATGGCCGCCGATCTGGGCATGCAGCCGCTCAACCCGCACACCGATCGCGCCATGATGTGCGGCAGCCCCTCCATGCTGACCGACCTGTGCAAGATCCTGGATGAGCGTGGCTTCAAGATCTCGCCCTCGCAAGGCGAAGCCGGCGACTACGTGATCGAACGCGCCTTCGTCGAGAAGTAAACGCTGGCCGATCCAGCCCGATTCACGGGGTGTTCCGAACGGGGCACCCCGTTTGTCCATGTGATGGTGCCCCTGTGTTGTGACGGGCGCCGAACCAAGAAGGTGGTGCTCATGAATGACCGGGTTCTGATTCGTGTGGAGGGCGATGTGGCGCACGTCGTGCTCAACCGGGCCGACAAGCACAACGGCATGGACTTCCCGATGCTGGATGCCATGCTGGCCGCACAGAAGAAGATGCGCCGTAACCGCGCGGTGCGCGCCATCATCCTGCGTGGCGACGGGCCCTCCTTCTGTTCGGGCCTGGACTTCAAGACCGCCATGAGCCAGCCGGCACGCACCCTGTTGCGCGCCACACAGTTGCTGTGGCCCTTTGCCAACCAGTTCCAGCGCTGGAGCGTGGGGTGGCGCAAGGTCGGGGTGCCGGTGATCGCGGTGGTGCATGGCAACTGCTTTGGCGCCGGCTTGCAACTGGCACTCGGTGCCGACATCCGCATCTGCAGGCCGGATGCGAAGCTGTCTCTGCTGGAGGCCAAGTGGGGCCTGGTGCCTGACATGGGTGGCATGGCGCTGTTGCGCGAACTGGTGCCCGTGGATGTGGCCAAGGAGCTGACCTTCACCGGGCGCGTGATCACAGGGCAGGAGGCGCATGCGCTGGGCCTGGTCACGCACCTGAGCGATGACCCCCTGGCGCACGCGCAGCAGCTGGCGGCCGAGATCGCCACCCGCTCCCCCGACAGTGTGGCGGCAGGCAAGTTCCTGTTGCAGCAGGCCTGGCGGGCCGGCGACTACCTGGCCCTGCGTGCCGAGCGCCTGTGGCAGAGGCGGGTGATCGGGCGCGTCAACCAACGCATATCGCTGGCACGGGAACAGGCCAGGAGCAAGGCCGGTGTGGGCGGCGAGCCGCAGTTGAAAGCTTTCAAATCTCGCCAGTTGTAAGCGTGGCACGACCCGTGTTCGGGTTTGCTCGGATTTGATGGACACTTGCGGGCGTTGAGGAGACATAACTACATGCACAGCAACGACAAGCAACATGGCAAGGTCAACTGGCTGGCGTCATGGGTGACGCCCGTGCTGGCCCTGGTCGGATACCTGGCCTTCTGGCCGACACCCGCTGACCCCGTGGCCTGGCAGCCGCCCAAGGATGCCGGCTACACGGGGCCCCATGCCGTCAATGACAAGCTGGCCGATCTGCAGCAATGGTCGCTGGCCAGTGGGCAGGAGGGGCCGGAATTCATCGTGGCCCGAGCCGGCGTGCTCTACACCGGGCTGAGCAGTGGCGACGTCCTCAAGATCAACACCGACGGGCAACAGCCCGAGATCGTGGCCAATACCGGGGGGCGGCCCCTGGGCCTGGACATCGATGCACAAGGGCGACTGCTGGTGGCCGACGCCATGCGGGGCCTGCTGCGCATCACCGGTCGCGGGGCAGACGCCAAGATCGACACGCTCCTGAGCAAGGTCCAGCACCCCGTCCCGGACGATCGGGTGCGCTATGCCGATGCGGTCAAGATCGGGCCTGGTGGCGTGATCTGGCTGACCGATGCCTCGCGCCGTTTTGGCGCCAAGGAGTGGGGCAGCACCTTCGAGGCCAGCGTGCTGGATGTGCTGGAGCACAGTTGCACCGGCCGCGTCATTGCCCAAGACCCCGAGACCCTGGTGGCACGCGTGGCCATCACGGGCATGTGTTTCCCCAACGGCATCGAGTTCTCGCGTGATGGCAAGACCATGTACATCTCCGAGACGGGCACCTACCGCATCCTGGCGGTGGACCTGGCCAAACTGTCCGTGGTGCGCACGGCTGCAGGCGACAACGGCGTGCCCACCCTGGCTCAGGCCATGAAACAGGGCGCCGCACGTGTCTTCGTGGACAACCTGCCGGGCTTCCCGGACAACCTGACGCGCAGTGCCTCAGGGCGGCTGTGGGTGGGGCTGACCAAGCCGCGCAGCCCGGTGATCGACGCCGCTGCCGGCTACCCCTTCATGCGGCAGTTGACCCTGCGCCTGCCGCGTTTCCTGTGGCCGGTGCCCAAGGCCTATGGCCACGTGATTGCGTATGACGAGAACGGCAAGGTCGTGGACGACCTGCAGGACCCGTCAGGTGCCTACCCGGAGACCACGGCTGCCACCGAGGCCGATGGCAAGCTGTTCATCCAGAGCTTGCATGCCCATACGATCGGCTGGATCCCTTATGTGGGGCCGCAGGTGCCGCGCGCCGAGGTGGAGACCTATCTGGAAGGCGCCACGAGCAAGTGAGGCATGGGGCCGCGTGATCAGCGCAGCCAGGCGTCCCAGCCAGTCTTGAGGATCAAGGCGCCCACCACCACCAGGAAGGCGCCTCGCACAAAGCCCGCGCCATGACGCAGTGCCAGGCGGGTGCCCACGGTGCTGCCGGCCACATTGGCCACGGCCATGGGCAGCGATAGCGCCCAGACCACATGCCCGCTGGGAATGAACCAGGCCAGCGCGGCCACATTGGTGGCGAAGTTCAGGCGCTTGGCGCCTGCGCTGGCGTGCAGGAAATCCCAGCCCAGCACGCGTACCAGCGCGAACACGAAGAAGCTGCCCGTGCCGGGGCCAAAGATGCCGTCGTAAAAACCGATGGCTGCGCCCACGCCAGTGGCCAGCAAGGTTTCGGTCTGGCCTGACCAATGCGGCGCGTGATGGCGCCCCATGTCTTTGCGCCACAGGGTGTAGAGCCACACGGCGGTCAGCACGATGGGCAGCGCGGCCCGAAAGCGCGAAGCCGGTACCTGTGTGGCCAGCCAGGCCCCGATCAAACCACCCAGCATGGCAGCCACGATGGCACCCACCAGGCGTGAAGACGGGAGGGTGACCTGCTTGGCGTACTGCCAGGCCGCCCAGCCCGTGCCCCAGATGGATGCGGCCTTGTTGGTGCCCAGCAGGGTTGCAGGCACGGCCTGCGGGAACAGGCCGAACAGCGAGGGCACGATGATCAGCTGCGCACTTCGCCTTGGCCCAGCACCACGAACTTCAACGAGGTCAGGCCTTCGAGGCCCACCGGGCCGCGTGCGTGGAACTTGTCGGTGCTGATGCCGATCTCGGCGCCCAGGCCGTACTCGAAGCCATCGGCAAAGCGGGTGGAGGCGTTGATCATCACGCTGGCCGAGTCCACCTCGCGGATGAAGCGCATCGCATTGGGGTGGTTGGTCGTGAGGATCGAGTCCGTGTGGTGCGAGCCGTACTTGTTGATGTGGGCGATGACCTCATCGAGCGTGTCCACCACCTTCACGGCGATCACGGGGGCGAGGTATTCCTCGTACCAGTCCTGCTCGGTGGCGTCGACCACCTTGGCGCCGGGCACGTCGGCCAGGATGGCCTTGGCACGGGCATCGGCGCGCATCTCCACGCCCTTGTCGGCGAACACCTTGCCGATGCGGGGCAGGAAGGCGGCGGCCTGGTTCACATGCACCAGCAGCGATTCGGTGGCGTTGCAGGGGCTGTACTTCTGGGTCTTGGCGTTGTCGGTCACCTTCACGGCCAGGTCCAGGTCCACCTCGCTGTCGACATAGGTGTGGCAGTTGCCGTCCAGGTGCTTGATCACGGGCACGCGGGCTTCCTTGCTGATGCGCTCGATCAGGCCCTTGCCACCGCGCGGGATGATCACGTCCACATACTGGGGCATGGCGATGAGCTGGCCCACGGCAGCACGGTCGGTGGTCTGCACCAGTTGCACGGCTTCTGCGGGCAGGCCGGCTTGCGTGAGTGCGGCTTGCACCAGCTTCCACAGCGCCAGGTTGGAGTGGATGGCTTCGGAACCACCGCGCAGCACGCAGGCGTTGCCGCTCTTGATGGCCAGCGACGCCGCCTCGATGGTGACGTTGGGGCGGCTCTCGTAGATCATGCCGAACACGCCGATGGGCACGCGCATCTGGCCCACGCTGATGCCCGTGGGGCGGCGACGCATGTTGGTGATCTCGCCGACCGGGTCGGGCAGGGAGGCGACCTGCTCACAGCTTTCGGCCATGGTCTCGATGACCTTGTCGGTCAGGCGCAGGCGATCGACCATGGGGGCGGCCAGGCCGTTCTTCTCGGCGGCGACGATGTCGGCCTCGTTGCGGGCCTTGAGTTCACCAGCGTGGGCGCGGATCTGGCCGGCCAGCGCCAGCAGGGCGTTGTTCTTGGCGGCGGTGGAGGCGGCCGCCATGACGGCGGAAGCGGCGCGGGCGGCCTGGCCGACGGCGCTCATGTACTGTTCGACCGACTGATCAAGCGTCTGGCCGGCGGCGGAGGAAGAAGTCGCGGTGTTCATGAGGCAAGATTGTCTCAAACTCTGCGATTCATGCACCAGGTCATCCACATTCACCCCGAAGCGCCCGCCAAACCGGCTGTGGGCGAGCCCTGCAATGGCTGCGGGGTGTGCTGCCTGGCCGAGCCGTGCCCGGTGGGTGTGATCGTCAGCCGCAAGCGCCATGGTGCCTGCAAGGCACTGGTTTGGTCACAGTCGGACGGGCGTTACTTCTGTGGTTTGCTGGTGGGGGCTGCCAGCGGTTCTGGCAACGCGGGCGCCTGGTGGCGGCGCTGGGCCCGCGCGGCCTGGTTACGCTGGGCGCGCCGCATGATTTCAGCGGGCAGTGGCTGCGATGCCAGCCTGGAAGTCGAGGCCGTGCGGGATCAGAACGGCAAATAGGCGCATTTGGCGCGTGTTCTCCGCCCTTGGGGGGCGGCCCGCATTTCATAGCATGAAGGCATTCACCTGGACTGGAGCCCATCATGCGCAAGAAGCTGTTGCAAAACTCCCTGTTTGCCGCTCTGGCTGCCTGTGCACTGTATCTGGCGCAATCGCAAAGCGTGCCCGAGCTGAGCCAGGCTTCGAACCTGAGCGTGGTCTACGTGGCCCAGCGCTGAGCTGCGCTCATCGCCAGCCAAACATCATCGAGCGCGCGAGCAGCCGCTTGACGGGGCTGAGTGCCCCCACCGCCCCGATACCCAGGCCACGCAAGGTGGCCAGTGCGGGCGCAGGCCAGGTGAAGCTGCGCGCCAGGAAATCCGTGGTGGCCAGCAAGGCCCAGCGATCCGGCTGACGCCGGCGCTCGAACTGGCGCAAGGCGCGCCGCACCTTCATTTGCCGCGTGGCCACATCGTCCTCGGGTGACCAGGGCGTGTGCTTGAGCGCGTCCAGCAGCACGTGCACGTCCCGCATGCCCAGGTTGAAGCCCTGGCCAGCCACCGGGTGCAGGGTTTGCGCGGCATTGCCGATGCGCACCACGGCGCCATCGTTGACCAGTTGCCGGTGCGCATTGAGCCCCAGCGGAAAGGCCTTGAGCGGCGACAGCTGGGTGATGCGGCCCACCGTCGGGTGGAAGATGGTGTTGAGCAGGGTGAGGCGCTGCGCGTCATCGAGCTCGCGCACGGGGTCATCGTCTTGCTGCACGCACCACACGAGCGCCGCACGGCGACCGCTGGGGCCGCCAGGCACGATCGGGCCGGGCGGCAGGGGCAGCAAGGCGGCAGGCCCGGAGGTGGTGAAGCGCTCGAAGGCCACGCCGGCGCGGCCATCGTCATCCAGCAGCACCTGGCCGACCCAGGCCGTCTGGCCATAGTCGTGGCTCACGCCAGCGGGCCAGCTCAGCTTGGCCTGGTCGGAGAACACGCCGCCTTCGGCCACCACCACCAGATCGAAGGCCTCGGCGATGTCGGCGTCCACCTCGACACCGTCATCCACCGGTTTGAGGCCGCGCACGGGGGTACCGAAACGCATGGCGCAGCGGTGCTCGTCCTGCTCCACGGTGCGTTGCCAGGCTTGCTGCAGCGGCGCGACCAAGGTGCCGTAGCTGACCACGGCGCCCAGTTGCGGCACGCCTTGCTCATGGGCGGCGATGCGCACTTCGGGCTGCTGCTGGCCGGGCCACAGCACAGTGGGCTGTTGCTGCGAGACGTGTACCTCCAGGATGGGCGCGCTGCGGCCGCTGGCCTCGATGGCGTCCCAGATGCCCATGCGTTGCAGCTCCTGCACCGTGCCCTGTGACAAGGCCAGGGTGCGGGCATCGCCCGAGACATCCTTGTCGGCGGGACGGGCGTCGAACACGGTGATGCGGGCTTGGGGCAGGGCCTGGGCGGCCTGAAGGGCCAGGCTCAGGCCGGCGGGGCCGGCGCCGATGACGGCCAGGCTGACGGCGTTCGGGCGGTTCGTGGTCATGACAGCAAAATCGTCTGTGATGGGCGTGGAGCCGTGTATTGTCCGCCGCTTTTGATGGGCCCTTTGAGCGCGCGGATGCACCGGCTGAGGGCCGCGTGACGACGGCTTCCTATAATCAGTGCCTGCCGTACCCGTTTTGCCCGCGTCAGCGGGTTCCTTTAACCTGCCGACCGCGTGACCTCCTCCTCCGCCCCCATCGCCAGTTACCGTCAACTCTCCGCCGCTGACATGGCCGAGGTCGATCAGGTCATCCACCGCCGGCTGGCGTCCCAGGTGGCCCTGGTCAACCAGATCTCGCACTACATCGTCAATGCGGGTGGCAAGCGGGTGCGCCCGATGCTGCTGTTGCTGATCGCGCGCGCGTTGGGTAGCGAGAGCACGCAGCGCCACGAGCTGGCCGCCGTGGTGGAGTTCATCCACACGGCCACCTTGCTGCACGATGACGTGGTGGACGAATCCGACCTGCGCCGCGGCCGCAAGACGGCCAATGCGATGTTCGGCAACGCAGCCAGCGTGCTGGTGGGTGACTTCCTGTACTCGCGCGCCTTCCAGATGATGGTGTCGACCAACCGCATGCGCGTGATGGAGATCCTGGCCGAGGCCACGAACGTCATCGCCGAGGGCGAGGTGCTGCAGCTGATGAACATGCACGACCCCGATGTGTCGGTGGACGACTACCTGCGCGTGATCGAATACAAGACGGCCAAGCTGTTCGAGGCCAGTGCCCGCCTGGGCGCGGTCATCACCGACGCGCCGCCGGATGTGGAAGAGGCCTGCGCCGCGTATGGCCGAGCCTTGGGCACCGCCTTCCAGCTCATCGACGACCTGCTGGATTACGAGGGCAGCACGGCCGAGCTGGGCAAGAACATCGGCGACGACCTGCGCGAAGGCAAGCCGACGCTGCCCTTGCTCGTGGCCATGCAGCGTGGCACGGCCGAGCAGCGCGAGATGATTCGCAGCGCCATCATCAATGGTGAGGTGGAGCGCATGGCCGAGATCGTCGCCATCGTGAAAGACACCGGCGCACTGGAAGCCACGCGCGAAGCCGCGCAGGCGCAGGCCGAGCTGGCCAAGGGCTGCCTGGAGGCCTTGCCGGCGTCAGATTTCCGGGAAGCTCTGCTACAATTATCGTTTGACTCGATCCACAGATCGTCTTGATGGCGGGTGGGTAACGAGCTCAGCATCGGGGTGTAGCTTAGCCTGGTAGAGCGCTACGTTCGGGACGTAGAGGCCGGAGGTTCGAATCCTCTCACCCCGACCAAAAATTCAGAGCCAGATCAAGCACTTAGCTGATCTGGCTCTTTTTCGTTGTGAACAACGAGTTAGAGTAATTTGTGTCCCTTGGTGTCCCAAATTTGTCCCAAGCTTGACGCGTACTCTAGACAGCTCTATAGTGATTGAGCCTAATGCGACAAGTGGCGTAGCTGGCTAGGTGGTGTGGGTTCGTGGCCCACCATCCGGCGTAACTTCAGAAATGAGCCAGCTGGTACCTCACGCGACAATGCGATAGCGTGATACCTCAAGCGCAACTACCCGGCTGACGCTGGTCGGGACTGCAAATAGCAGTGTGTTTGCTAGCGCGAGAGCGCAGGCGGATCTTGAAGTGGGCGGTGTGAGACATTTCTGAGCCCACAGCTTCAAGATTCGAGTTAGAAGCGCATTTCACCCATATGACTCATCGCAGTGAACCGGCAACGGTTCGTTCATCTGTGGATGAGTCATGTCAACCCTCAAAGCGCTCTCGGCCACGTACGGCCAGCCGCCGCACGTCACCCCCTCTCATTGCTCGGTACGCATCCTCTTCATTGAAGACCTGTCTCTGTTGATCGGCAAGAGCCTGACAACGATTCGGACTTTTGCCACCAGCGAGAAGTACAAGCACCTGATTCCCAGACCGTTCAAGATGCCTGGCAGCCGGAGGCTGTGTTGGTACGAGCACGATGTGCTGGCCTGGATCGCATCAACGAAGCGCTCGCGGTTGAGGCGCAAAATCAACCTCAGGCTGGGTACAACTTCCCAGCGCGGGAGGGGAAATTCATGGCGTTGTTGGGGCTCAAGCGCAACG
>JACPOH010000386.1 GCA_016185075.1 Aquabacterium sp.
AAACCATCGGGGATGCCGCCGGAGCCTCCCGCCGACAGCTGCCTGAGCTTGAAACGGGCTTCATCGGCGATCACCTCGTTGCCCAGCAGCCGCCAGTAGGTGATGGGCTCGGGCCGACCGTCGAGACTGGCAAACAGACGCGTCACCGGGATGGCTCGGCCCAGAATCTGCAACTCACCCGGCTCGATGTGCGACACCGTGAAGCCGCCAGCCCGGTAACAAACCTCCGGCCGGTGCATCTGCAGCCCCACCGACTGCTGCCGGCCATAGGCCACGGACAACATGATGCGGTGCCCCGCTTCGTCCATGTAGGTGCGCTCGAGCACCTGGTCGTACATCTGGAACTGACGGGCGCGTTCGAACGCTGGGCGAATCAAGGCCGCCGCTGCCGGATCCAGGCGCCAAGGCCCGAATTCGCTGGGAAACAGCTGCTCCAGCGGCGTGTTGGCACGTGCCTGTGCCTCGGGCTGCGGCTTGGGCAGAAACGCATAGCTCGACGCCGCGGTCAGCAGCATGAGCATGGCCATCACCCAGGCGCTTCTCATGGGCGTGACCGTGGCCTTTGGTGTGGCGGTCGAGGCGTCGCTGGGGGCGATCTCGGGTTCAAGCGGCCCATCAGGCAGGAAGAAGCCCAGCAAGGCATCCACCACACCGATCAGTGCCAGTGCCACCGCGAACAGCACGACACCCGCAAAGTTGTGGACGAAGCCTTGCCCCACGGCATCGCCAAAGTGGTAGGTCACCAATACCAGGATCATCACCCGGATGACATTGGCCAGGAAAGACACGGGCACCGCGAAGGTCGCCAGCAAGGCATTGCGCAGCCAGGATCGGTGATTGACCAGATAGCTGTAGAGCAAACCCATGGCCTCCAGGATGAACATGGAGTGCAAGCCCGCGCAGGCCTCGGCCACCAGCAACTGGTATTGGCCCGCTGTGATGACGACGCCGGAACGCCCCACCGGGTAGCCCACCGCCCCCAGAATCAAGGTGGCCAGGGCGGACACGGCCTCTTTGAGCGGCGAGGTCAGCATCAGCACGACCGAAAACGGGATGGGAATGATGAACAGTGCAAACAACCAGATGAACCAGGTTTGCCGCAGGCCTGCCCATCCTTTGCAGGCCAGCAGGACGCTCACGCCAACCCACCACAGGGACAGCATCTCGATGCGGATGAACTCCTGCGTGCGCCCGAACGCGTAGCCCGACAAGCCGATCAGCAGGGCCAACCAGGCCCACCAGGCAGGCTCGCGACCGGGCAAGGCGCTGAGGGCGGGCCACTGCCGCCACATCAGCCAGACCACCACCGACAGCAGCAGCAGTTCATGGCCCTGGCTGTAAGCAGACCACTGCCCGAACATGAAATCCCAGAGGCTGGGCGCAGCCAGCGCCAACCAGGTAGCCCCCAACACGGCCCAGAAGGCTCGCGGCCCCATCGGCATGTGCGTGTTGTGCGCCTCGGCGCGATCTGTCATGGTGCGGAGGCGCCAGAAGCGGCCGATGCCGCCTGAGCAAAGGCGCCCATGCGCTGGATCTTCGCCCTTTGCCGCAATTCATCCATGCCCTTTTGCACCAGCTCACGCCGCGCCGTCGCCCGCAAGGCGGCCTGGATGGCATTGCTTGCCTGGCCACTGCTCATGGGCGCCTCTTCGGTGCTGAGCAAGGTCAGGATCACGAGGCCGTCCTTGCGTGGCACGGCGATGGACTGGCCATGCTTCAAATACGCCAGCTGCGACAGCAGGTCCATGGGGATGCCTTCCGCCCACTGGACGCTGTTGCGGCGGGTATGCGCCAGACCGCTTTCGTTGACCAGGGTGTTGATGGCCTCCACACTGCCCAGTTTTTCAGCCTTGGCCTTGAGCTCCAGCGCCTGGTCGGCCGGCGCCTTGATCAAGGTCTCCTGCAAGGTGTACTGGCGGCGTTTGGCAAACAGCTCCGGGTGCGCGTCGTAGTAGCGGTTGACGGCCTCCGTATCTGGCATCAGGGCCTTCTCGGCCAGCTGATCCTGGTAGGCGCGGGCCAGCACCTCCCGCTTGGCCAGCTCCATGGCCTGCAACACGCGGGGGGTCTTGTCCAGCCCGGATTGACGGGCTTCCTGTGCCGCCAGCTCCTGGTCGATCAAGCTGTCAAGCACGCGACGAGGGCCGTCGGCCCCCAATTGCTCCACAATGGCAGGTTGAGCGGCCATCATGGCTTCCACCTGGTGGATCGATATCTCGCTGTCGTTGACCTGGGCGACGATCTGCGACGTGTCGGCACTGGCAGCGGCCTTGTCCTTTCCTGGGCAGCCGGCCAGCAGCAAGACCGCGACCAGACCGAGGGCCCCGGCCAACATACGACCAACCGGGTGGCCCGACTCGCGACTCAAACGATGCATGTTCAGGTGTCTCCTCCAGCGGCCGCGCGAAAGGCCCGGCCCGCCGCCATTATGTTCACAAGATGAAACACGCGATCCCAAAAACAAACGGACCCGAAGGTCCGTTTCCTTGATCGGTGGCAAGCGCCGGGATCAGCGGGCGGCGCGGCGGCGAACCATGTAACCGACGCCAGCCAGACCGACCAAAGTCAGGGCCAGGTCAGCGGGCTCGGGTGCAGCGGACGAAACCGGCGACGACACGGCCTTGATGGTGCCGCTGTAGCTGCCATAGGAGGAGAACAGACCAGACACCGAGCCGGTGACGGCCATGGTGTAGTTGCCCGCAGCCAGACCGGAGAAGGTGAACGAGTTGGCTGACGTGTCCTTCTGGATGACGGTAGACGAACCACCGGCAGTCAGCGTCAGGGAGTCGAGAACCACATCCTTGGTGAAGAAGAGGATGTAGGAGGTGTCGACCGTCGTGCCGGAGACCGTGCCCGGATCGGCGATCGAGAAGGTGTAGTAATCGGTGAAGCTGGTCACGTTCGTGTAGAACGTGTTGCCGAACGTCGTACCGGTCGAGGTCAGCGTACCCAGGCTGTCGGTCTTGGCTTGCGCGGACGAGACCATGGCTACGGCGGTCAGCGCCACTGCGGCAAGGCGGGTCAAGGTGTTCATGGACAGGCTCACTCGATTAGGAATGTGAGCATTGTGCACGTTTCTGTTTCTAAACGTTACCCCTAACGTGGGGGGTGGAGAACCCCCATATCAAGGCCGCCATCCTCTGGGCAGCGCCCTTGTGATGATGACCGAAATCCCCGGCTTTTTTCGCCATACTGAAGCGCATGTCATCATTACAAAACGATACACTTTTCACCACTGCGGACGCGATGTCGGGCATGCGAAATGCCACGCCCGCCGCCTCGCTCAACTCGGCGGCTTCGGCGAAATTGAAGGTGTGCGGGCCCATGATGACAGGGCAGCCACAAGCCGCTGCCTCGATCAGGTTCTGGCCACCCAAGGGGGCATAGCTGCCGCCCAGCAAAGCCACGTGCGCGGCCGCGTAGTAGGCCGGCATCTCGCCCATGGAGTCCCCCAGCCACACCTCGGCCGCCTTCGCCGTCGCGTCGGGCTGTCCGTCCGGCCACGTGCTTCGGCGCGACAGCGACATACCCGTTCGGGTGATGAGCCCAGCGACCTCGTCAAAACGCTGCGGATGCCGGGGCACCACCAGCAAGCGGGGCGCCTCACCGCCTTGCGGCCAGGCAGGCGAAGACCGCAAGGCCATCCAGGCATCCAGCAAGCCGGGCTCTTCCCCCTCGCGCGTGCTGGCCGCCAGCACGATGGGGCGCGCCGAGGCCCGCGACCAGGTCTGCCCTTGCGCCAGCAATTCCGGCGCCGGCGACATGTCGAACTTGACGTTGCCACACACGCGCACGTCTTGCGCGCCCATGGCCTGCAGGCGGCGGGCGTCGTCGGGCGTCTGGGCCAGGGCGGCGGTCAGGCTGTGTGCGGCAGGGCGCATCAGTGCGGCCAGCCTCATGCCCTGCTTCAGGCTCTTGTCACTCAGGCGCGCGTTGGCCAGCACCATGGGCACGCCCATGCGCCGCGCCACGTGCTGCACGTTGGGCCACACCTCGGTTTCCATCAACACGCCCACGTCAGGGCGGTGCATGGCCAGAAAGCGCTTGACCGCGCCAGGGGTGTCAAACGGGAACCAGGTCTGCACATCACCGGGCTGCAACAGGCTGCGCCCGGCATCACGGCCAGTCGCGGTGCTGTGCGTCAGCACCAGGCGCATGTTCGGCCGTTGCTGACGCAAGGCCTGGATCAATGGGGCAGCCGCCCTCGCCTCGCCGAGCGAGACGGCGTGCACCCAGACCACGGGCCGGGCAGGTGCACCCAGGCCCGCCTGCCAGGCTTGCCGATAGGCCGCGTCATACAAACCCAAGCGCTGCGGCCAGGCCTCGCGGTAACCTGGCTCGACCTGGCCACGCGACCAGATCCGCCACAGGTAGGCAGGCGTGCCCAGGCGCAGCAACAGGCTGTAGGCCTGCCGCGCCAGCCAGGGCTTGAAAGCAGCCGCCGACAACTCAGTGTGCCGACGCGCCCACATGGGCGTCAGGCTTGACGGCCAGGATCTGCGCCATGAAGTGCTTCTGGATTCGCTCCAGTGCCTCGGGCGTGTGGCCCTCGAAACGCAGCACCAGCACGGGCGTGGTGTTCGAGGCGCGCACCAGGCCAAAGCCATCCGGGTAATCAGCACGCAGGCCGTCGATGGTGGTGAGTTCGGCACCTTCAAACGTGGCCGTCTGGCGCAGCTTCTCGATCACCGCGTGGTGCTCGCCTTCGGCACAGGCCACGTTCAGCTCGGGCGTGCTGAAGCTGGTGGGCAGCGCGTCCAGCACGGCGCTGGGGTTCGCCACCTTGCTGAGGATTTCCAGCAGACGGCCCGCCGTGTAGGTGGCGTCGTCAAAACCGTACCAGCGCTCGCCAAAGAAGATGTGGCCGCTCATTTCACCGGCAAAGGGGGAGTTCAGCTCCTTGAGCTTGGCCTTGACCAGGCTGTGGCCGGTCTTGTACATGGTGGGCACGCCACCGGCTTCACGGATGGCAATCGCCAGGCGCTGGCTGCACTTGACGTCGAAAATGATGGGGGCACCTGGCACGCGCGACAGCACGTCCTGAGCGAACAGCATGATCTGGCGGTCCGGGAAGATGTTGTTGCCATCCTTGGTGATCACGCCCAGACGGTCGCCGTCGCCATCGAAAGCCAGGCCCAGTTCGGCGCCGTGTTCCTTCACCGCCTTGATCAGGTCGACCAGGTTCTCGGGCTTGGAGGGATCGGGGTGGTGGTTGGGGAAGTCACCGTCCACCTCCGAGTACAGCTCGATCACCTCGCAGCCCAGGGCCCGCAGGATGCCAGGGGCCGATGCACCGGGGATGCCGTTGCCCGAGTCCACGACGATCTTCATCGGGCGGGCCAGCTTGCAGTCACCGGCGATGCGCCGGGTGTACTCATCGAGCACATCCAGCTCGACCAGGCTGCCAGCACCCGTGGCGTAGTCTTCCTTCTCGATGCGCTGGCGAAGGCCCTGGATGTCATCGCCGTAGATGGCGCGGCCGGCCAGCACCATCTTGAAGCCGTTGTAATCCTTGGGATTGTGGCTGCCGGTGACCTGGATGCCGCTGTGGCAGCCTTCCGCGCCCCGTGTGGCCGCCACGTAGTACAGCATGGGTGTGGTCACGGCGCCCAGGTCGATCACGTTGATGCCGGTAGAACGCAGGCCTTTGATCAGTGCGCCGCTCAGCGAGGGGCCGGACAGACGGCCATCGCGGCCGATGGCGACCGCCTTTTCGCCCAGCTTGAGCGCCTCCGTGCCAAAAGCGCGGCCCAGGTGCTCGGCCACGGCCTCGTTCAAGGTCTGCCCGACGACACCGCGGATGTCGTAGGCCTTGAAGATGGATGCGGCGACTTGCATGGTGATCCTTCGTTTGATGTGTGATGGTGCCGCCTGGCTCTGCCTGCGGCAAATCCGGTGATTTTAGAGATGCCTGCGTGACAGGTGGTGAATCCGGGCAACACTGGCAGCCTACACCCCGTGAATCGAGGTACCTGGCAGGGGGTTTGATGAACCCGATAGGATGACATGCATGAAACCAAGGGACTTGATCGAGATGCTGTTCCTGGCCGCCGTCTGGGGCGGGTCGTTTCTCTTTTTGCGGGTGGCTTCGCCCGCGATCGGCCCCTTGGGCGTGGCGGCGTTCCGTGTCACCGGCGGCGCGATGCTGTTGTTGCCGCTGGTGGTGCTGCACCGCGAAACCGCTGACTTGCGGCGCCATGTGCCACAACTGGTGGGCGCCGCCGTGCTGTCGAGCATCCTGCCGTTTCTGGGCTTGAGCCAGGCATCTCGCAGCCTGCCGGCCGGCTTGTTGTCCATCCTGAACGCCACCACGCCGATGTGGGGTGCGCTGGTGGGCTGG
>JACPOH010000387.1 GCA_016185075.1 Aquabacterium sp.
ATGAACTGGCGGCGCAGTTCCGTGCACCGCATGTAGGCGCTGTGTGCCATCGCAGGCGAGGGGTCGTCGATCAACTGCTCCAGCTCGCCTTCCAGGGAGCCAAGCGCGTTCTTCAGATCGTGCGCGATGAGGGCAAAGGAGGATGCTTCCATGATCGCCTCCGCATGACCGTCATGCCTGCGCGGGCTGCTTTTCCAGCTCGAGCATGGTTTCTCGGAAATACCGGCGCATCATGACCACGCGGTCACTGGTGGGCATGAGCTTTTCCAGCCGCGTCAGGTACAGCTGCACCCGGTCGATCATGTCGTAGTTGTGGACCTTTTTGAGGCGCAGGGCCATGCAGTTGATCTGGGCGGCCTGCAGCAGCACGCCCGTGTTCTCGGGATAGTCATGGACGGCGCCTTCGATCGCTCGCACGGCTTCGTCGATCTGGCTGTCTCGGAACAGTTTGCGCGCATCCTTGACACGGTTCTCCAGCTCGATCGCGCCGGCTTCGACAATGGCCTGAACCTTGTCTTCATGTCCGGTCTCACGCAAAGTGTTGCTGACCAGTTGCTTGATGCGCGGGTTCTCGTGGTCGGCGCTCACGGCGCTGCTGAGCAGTTTGAGGCCTTCGTTCACGTTGCCGCTCAGCAGCTCGGCCTTGGCCAGCGCCACCGATGCGAAATCGGCGCGGCCCTTGCGCATGGTGGCGCGGGCCTTGGCCAGCAACTTCTGCGCTTCTTCAGGCTTGCCTGCCTTGGCTTCGGCTTGAGCCTGAATGGCCAGCGCCACATTGCCAAAGGTCGGGCTGTTCTGATACTGGGGCGCGGCTTCTTTCAGCAGTTTCCCGGCTTCGGCCGATTCACCCAGGTCCACCAGGGTCTGGGCCAGCAATAGGGTGTCCTGAGCTTGAGCGGTCACGGAGCCCTTGGTGGCCTTGGCGGCCTTGTGCAGGAACTCCTTGGCCGTGTCCAGGTCGCCGTTGCGGTAGGCGCTTTCGCCTGCGATGCGTTGGCGCCGCGCAGATGGCACCACGGTGGCTGCATCTCGCAACACCCACATGGCCGCTTGCGAATCGCCCTGGGCTTCCAGCGCCTCGGCCACCACGTCGTAGGCGGCTACGTTCTTTTCGCCCTCACGCGACTGGATGATCTGCTGCGCCAGATGCTTGGCTTCGTCATACTGGCCGGCGGCTTTGTGGGCGCGCGCGAGGCCAAGCTGCGCCCAGACCAGCTCCGGGCGCTTTTCCAACGCGGAGCGGTACACGGCTTTGGCTTCGTCGTTCTTGCCCAGCTTGAGCAGGGTCTGCCCCTTGATCTGCAGGGCTTGCATGAACCAGCGGTTTTGTTGGGCCAGCAGTTTGTCGCATTCGCTCAGTACGCCGGGCAGGTCGTCCTTGAGTTGCCGCTGGGTGATGGGCAAGAGGGCGGCCCGCTTTTCAAGCTGGGTCTTCAGCCGATCGCCGATGTCCGCCGCGGTGGCTGGCTTGAGCAGGTAGGCGTCCGGGTGGTGTTCCGTGGCGGCGGCCACCGAGGCGTAGGTGCTTTCGGCCGTGATCATGAAGAACAGGCAGTCGGCGGGCAGGAGGCTGTTGTCGCGCAGGTACTCGAACAGCTGCTGCCCGTCGGTCTTCTGATTGAGGTTGTAGTCGCACAGGATGAGGTTGTAGCGGCGCTGTTTGATCAGCTTGGTGGCTTCTTCAGCGGTGCTGGCCAGGTCGATCTTGCCGATGCCCAGCATGCCCAGGTGCCCCTTGAGCGTGGTTTGTTGCACCGACATGTCGTCGATGATCAAGGCCTGAATGCCAGGGAAGGATGGAGCGGTTTGAATAGCCATGGCACCTCGCATGGGAAATAGCTACCTGGCCCCTAGTGGACCAGCACTTTTCGCATTTCGGCAAGCATGTGCACAAACTTGAGGCACGGCAGGCTGGCAACCACGCCGTGAAAAGGAAAATGGGCGCCCCTGGAGGCGCCCATTTTTTCGTCATGTGAACGAATGCGACTTACTTGAAGATGTTTTTCACGCGGTCCGTCCAGCTCTTCGAGTTGGGTGAGTGCTTTTCACCGCCCTTTTTGAAGGACTCGTCCAGTTCCTTGAGCAGCTTGCGCTGGTGCTCGGTGAGCTTGACCGGCGTTTCCACGTTGATGTGGCAATACAGGTCGCCGGGGTAGCTGGAACGGATGCCCTTGATGCCCTTGCCGCGCAGGCGGAAGGTCTTGCCGTGCTGCGTGCCTTCGGGAATCTCGATTTCCGCCTTGCCGCCCAGCGTGGGCACTTCGATGTTGCCACCCAGCGCCGCGGTGGTCAACGGAACGGGCACCGAGCAGTGCAGGTCGTCGCCATCACGCTCGAAGATGTCGTGCTGCTTGATGCGGATCTCGATGTAGAGGTCACCAGGAGGGCCGCCATTGGTGCCCGGCTCGCCGTTGCCAGCCGAGCGGATGCGCATGCCTTCATTGATGCCCGCCGGGATCTTGACTTCCAGCGTCTTGGTCTTCTTGACGCGACCCTGGCCGTTACAGGCCGTGCAGGGGTCGGGGATGACCTTGCCGGTGCCGTGGCAGTGCGGACAGGTCTGCTGCACGCTGAAGAAGCCCTGGCGCATGTGGACGGTGCCCGAGCCGTTGCAGGTCGGACAGGTCTTGGCGCTGGTGCCTGGTTTGGCGCCGGAGCCATGGCAGACGCCGCATTCGTCCCAGGCGGGGATGCGAATCTGTGTGTCCTTGCCGGCAGCGGCTTCTTCCAGCGTGATTTCCATCGCGTAAGAGAGGTCGCTGCCACGGTAGACCTGAGGGCCACCATTGCCACCGCGACGGCCGCCGCCACCCTGGCCGAAGATGTCGCCGAAGATGTCGCCGAAGGCATCGGCGAAACCGCCAAAGCCTTCAGGGCCACCACGGCCGCCACCCATATTGGGGTCGACGCCGGCGTGGCCGAACTGGTCATAGGCGGCCTTCTTCTTCGGGTCCGAGAGCATCTCGTAGGCCTCCTTGGCCTCCTTGAACGTCTCTTCGGCTTCCTTGGCCTTGTCACCCTGGTTGCGGTCAGGGTGGAACTTCATGGCCAGCTTGCGGTAGGCCTTCTTGATGTCTTCGTCGGACGCTCCCTTGGAGAGCCCGAGGACTTCGTAAAAATCGCGTTTTGCCATGATCTTGGAGGGTTGGATCCAGATCCGACAAAGGCACAGGGCATGAGCGGCTTGCTCACACGGCCTGTGCCCCGTCGGCTAGCAGGAAGAACTTGGAGGATCAGTCCTTCTTGACTTCCTTGAACTCGGCGTCGACCACGTTGTCGTCGGCGGGCTTGGCTTGTTCCGCACCGGCGGCGCCTTCGGCACCCGCGCCGGCAGCACCAGCAGCACCTTGGGCTTGCATGTCGGCGTACATCTTTTCGCCCAGCTTCTGCGACGCGGTCATCAGGGCATTGGTCTTGGCCTCGATGTCGTCCTTGTCCTCACCCTTGAGGGCTTCTTCGACGTCCTTGATCGCTGCTTCGATCTTGTCCTTCTCACCGGCATCCAGCTTGTCGCCGTACTCGGTCAGCGACTTGCGCACGCTGTGAACCAGACCGTCGCCCTGGTTCTTGGCCTGAACCAGTTCGAGCTTCTTCTTGTCTTCGGCGGCGTTGAGCTCGGCGTCCTTGACCATCTTCTGGATCTCGTCTTCCGACAGACCCGAGTTGGCCTTGATGGTGATCTTGTTTTCCTTGCCGGTGCCCTTGTCCTTGGCGCTCACGTGCAGGATGCCGTTGGCGTCGATGTCGAAGGCCACTTCGATCTGGGGCACGCCACGCGGTGCGGGCGGGATGCCTTCGAGGTTGAACTCGCCCAGCATCTTGTTGCCC
>JACPOH010000118.1:0-8103 GCA_016185075.1 Aquabacterium sp.
AGCGTGAGGCCTTCGCCGAGGTCGCCGACGAACTGCACACCGCCTTCGCGCCAGGTGGTGGGAATGATGGCGGTTTCGACGAAGTTGCGCTCCACGCCGTAGTACGCGGTGGGCTCGTGGTTCTCGTTGAGCAGGCCAGCGGGCATCAGGAAGAGGCCCGCGCGCAAGGCCCAGCGGTCATTGATCTGGCGCTCCGCATAAGCTTGCTCGATGGCCACCTCGCCCACGTCGTCCGCCGAGCTCACGCTGTGCTCGACTTCCAGTTCGGTCACGATCTTGGTCTTGGGGTCCAGGCGGTGCTGCACACCCAGCACCACGCGACGCACATCGGCCTGGTTGCGCGACGCGTCCTTGTAGCGGTTGTAGTTGATCTCGCCATAGCCGCTCAGCACCGTGGCAGGCTCGGCCGCGGCAGCACCTGCGCCATTGTCCGCGCCGTTCACGGCCGCAGGTGCGCCACCCGCTGCGACCTGGCTGGCAGCCACAGGCGCGGCCACCACCGGTGCAAGGGCCGGTGTGGCCGCTTGCCGGACTTGCTCCTGCTTGACCTCGGCCAGCTGGGACTTGAGTTGTTCGACTTGTGCGGCCAGCTTGTCCAGGCGCTGCATCAGCTCGACTTCGCGTGCCGACGGTTGGGCCACGGCCACCGCAGCCTGCGTTTTGTTGGCTGCCCTGCCGGAAGGCTTGACAGCGGTCTGTGCGCCAGCGGCCGAGCACAGGCTCAGGCACGCACCGGCCAGCAAGGTGAAGCGATGCAGTTGGTTCATGACGAGGTTCCGTTTGGATAGATGAATGAAAGCGGTGCAGCGAGGCAATCAGCGTTGACACGCCAGGTCAGCGCCCGACCAGCCATCGGTCAAGGTGCACAGGAAGTTGACGACGTCCGTGATCTCGGCCGGCGTGAGCGCCGGTGCGTCGCCGGGGCCGCGGTTGTAAGGGCCTTCGGTGGTGTTCACATTGCCGCGGTAGGCCAGGGGCAAGTCATTGAACTTGACGTCGGGCTGCCCGCTGGCATCCAGGTAGAACAAGTCCGGGTTGATGTCACGCTACACATAGAAGGTCACCACATCGGTCAAGGAGGTGAAGCGGCCGTTGTGGAAGAAGGCCTTGCGCAAGCCCACGTTACGCAGGGAGGGCACCTTGAACTTGCCGCACAGGCCGGCCTTGGCAGCGTCACTCAGCGCGTTGATGGCGTCCGTGCCGTTGGCACACAGGCCCAGGTCGAACTCGGCCGGGTTGGTGGCGACCTTCCAGTTGCGAGGCACTCCGAGCGCATCGTAAGAAAAGTCGGTGAACAAGGGAAAGCTGCCGTCCTTGCCGATGGCACTGGGGTGGCAGGCCGCGCAGTTTCCTTTGCTGGTGCTGTTGAAGAGGGCCAGACCACGCAACTCGCTGGCGCTCAGGCTGGCCTGCCCGCGCAAGAAGGCGTCGTACTTGCTGCTGAATGACTTGAACTCGGGTGACTCTTTTTCAAACGCCTGCAAGGCCAGCGCCACGCGCTCGAACGCCGCATCGGGATTGTCAAAAATGCCCTGGCCATACAAGGCTTTGAATTCGTTGGCGTACGTGGCTGTCGCCAGCTTGCTGATCACCGTGGCCACATCGGCATTGGCCATCTCCTTGGGGTTGAGGAAGGGCCCTTTGCCCTGTTCGGCCAGTGTCGCGGCCCGACCATCCCAGAACATGCCGCCGGTTGGCGTGCCCGTGCTGGCCGAGCCGTCTTCAAATCGGAAAGGCTTGTTGAATGACAGATACCGGATGGAGGGCGACATGCGCCCACCGAGGGACACGCCATCCGAGCCGGGCTCGGTCGGAATGTCCGAATTCGGCCCCACGAACCGAAGCGGCCCCGCATGCCCACGCTCGGCGACATGGCAGCTCGCGCATGACTGGTTGCCGTTGAGCGACAGGCTGGGGTCCCTGAAGATCTTTTCGCCCAGCGCCGCCGTGGCCGACAAGCCCACCGACTGTGTCGTCGCGGTCGAACTGCCAGACGACGCCCCACTGCCACCGCCGCCGCAGGCGCTCAGGATCAGGACAGAGGCGGCCACCAAACTCCAGCGCACACACATGCGCAGAGAAGGACGGGACGAAACGGGATTCATGCTCAAACGAATCTAAATGACAATGGTTCGCCTTATCATGTTTATTGACTCGTGAGCCTTGATCTGGCACAGCAAACCAGTCAACTACCCCTTCAAACAGGGGCAGTTGACCGAGAAACCGCAGCCGTGAGGCCGATCAGGTGGCGCGCAGCCGCTTGGGCGCCTTCTTGCGCCCGAGGCCGGCCTGCTGGGCCATGAGTTTGACAAAGACCCACAGCGCCGACTCGTTCGGCTTGGGCTGCTCACCCCGGCCGATGCGCTTGAGCTGCCCGGTGTACCAGGACACCTCCATCAGGCCGGTCTTGTCGATGAACGAGATGCCTGTCTTGAGCGGCCGCACCTGTTCGCGGGGCTCCTGACCGGCGAGCAGGCGCTTGGCCACATCGGGCTCGATGGCCAGCGCACGCGCCAGACCAACGAAGTCCACTGCGCCCGATGAGATGGCATCGGCCATGCCGCGCACCGACCTGAAGCCTCCCGTGACCACCAAGGGCGTCTTCACGGCCTGGCGCGCCTTTTCAGCAAAGGCCAGGAAGTAGGCCTCGCGCTGGCGTGTGCTTTCCTTCACCGGCTCCTTGCTGGCCTTCACACCGGTCATGGCCGGTGCCTCATACGTCCCGCCGGAGATCTCGATCAGATCGATGCCGGCATCGGCCAATGCACGGATGGTGTCGAGCGATTCCTCTTCGGTAAAGCCGCCACGCTGAAAGTCAGCCGAGTTCAGCTTGATGCCGATGGCGAAGTCCGGGCCCACCTTCTCACGCATCGCGCGGTAGACCTCCAGGACAAAGCGACGGCGCTTTTCGGGTGTACCACCCCATGCGTCCGTGCGGCGGTTGTGATGCGGCGACAGGAACTGGCTGACCAGATAACCGTGCGCCCCATGGATCTGCACGCCGGTGAAGCCCGCCTTCTTGACGATGGCAGCGGCATTGGCAAAGCGCTCGATGAGGGTCAGGATCTCGGCCTCGGTGAGTTCACGCGGTGTGGCAAACATCATCTTCATCTCCGGCCTGAAGGGCACGGCCGACGGCGAGACGGTTTCCTTGTTCAAGCCCTTGGGCGATTGCTTGCCAGGGTGGTTGAGTTGCACCCAACACTGCGTACCTTGACGTGTGGCGGCCTGCGCCCAGGCCTTCAAAGCGGGCAGATGCGATTCGTCTTCGATCACCACATTGCCCGGCTCACCCAGTGCGCGCTTGTCGATCATCACATTGCCAGTGATGCACAGGCCGATGCCACCGTCTGCCCAGGCCCCATACAAGCGCGCCAGCTCCGGCGTGGCCACGCAGGTGCGGTCACTCAAGGCCTCGCTCATCGCGGACTTGAACAAGCGGTTCTTGACCACTTGCCCATTGGGCAAGGTGAAAGGCTGAGCCAGTACGGCCTGAGGCGTCATCAGATACTCCTGTGAATCTGCGAAAGCCCAGATTGAACACCAAATGCGCTGCGCCTGCAGAGAACATCGGCGACACGATTTGGAACAATGACGACAGCCGCCAAAACGGCCCCGACTGTGTGAAACCTTGCCCCGAACATGCCCCAAGACGGTTCAAGGCCTGCTTCAACGCAAAAAATCTTGATGTTCGAGGGCCACAAAGGTGGAGCCGGGCTGTTTTTCCCTGGTAAAGGGCATTACCATCGCAACGCACAGCTTTTGAGGAACGCCTGCGTAATGAGCAAGCGCCCGAAGCCGCATCAGATCTGACCTTCGATGGAGTGAATTCACATGGCAACTGCGAAGAAAGCCCCGGCCAAAAAGGCCGCTCCCGCCAAGAAAGCTGCAGCACCTGCTGCCAAGAAGGCCGCCGCCAAGCGCGCGCCCAATGCTGCTTTCCTGAAACCTCTGACCCCGAGCCCAGCACTGGCCGCCATCATCGGCGCCGCACCGCTGCCCCGCACGGAAGTCACCAAGAAGGTGTGGGAATACATCAAGAAGCACAATCTGCAAGATGCCGCCAACAAGCGCAACATCAACGCAGATGACAAGCTGAAGGTCATCTTCAAGAAGCCCCAGGTCACGATGTTCGAACTGACCAAGCTGATCAGCGACCAACTGTCCTGATCAGTGGGGATGCGCCATCCAGCCTGACGAGGCAGATGGCGCTGACCAGAAGCAAAGCCCGGCCATGCCGGGCTTTTTTGCTTCCAGACGGGCGCGCTACAGCGTGCTCGCGCCTGCCTTCACTCCCACCACGGGTAGAACGGCGGCATCTCGGAGGTCTTGCTGGTGAACTCGGCGGGGCGCTTCTCCAGGAAGGCCTTCACACCCTCCTTGCCATCACCGATGCTGGTGTAGAACATGGCCAGCGAATCCACCTGGTGCGCGGCCAGCGGGTGTGGCTGAGCCGCGTTGCGGTACATCATCTGGCGGGTCAACGCGATGCCCACGGCCGAACGCTCGGTGGCAATGCGACGTGCGATCTTCATGGCTTCGTCCAGCAATTGCTCTGGCGGCACCACGGCCTTGACCAGGCCGCCACGTTGGGCCTCGTGGCCATCGAAGATGTCGGCCATGTAGGTCCATTCCAGGGCCTGCGAGATCCCCACGATGCGCGGCAGGAACCAGCTGGAGCAGGCTTCGGGCACGATGCCGATGCGGCCGAACACAAAGCCGATGCGAGCCTTCTCGGAGGCAATGCGGATGTCCATGGGCAAGGTCATGGTGGCGCCAATGCCCACTGCCGCACCGTTGATGGCACCGATCACCGGCTTCTTGCAATTGAAGATGGACAGCACCACGCGGCCACCGGTGTCTCGCACACCGTTGAAGATGGCCGGATCATCCAGGCGCTCGCGCATGTCCTGCATGGTGGGTTGCTGCGCCTCGTCCAGGCCGAAGACATTGCCGGGCACGCTGAGGTCCATGCCGGCACAGAAGGCCTTGCCTGAGCCCGTCACCACGATGGCGCGCACGCGGTCGTCGTCGCTGGCCTTGGTGAAGGCATCCACCAGCTCGTTGGCCATCTCGACCGTGAACGCATTGAGCTGCTCGGGCCGGTTGAGGGTCAGCAGCAGCACGCCGTCGTCACCGACAGCGTAATTCAAGGTGTTGTAGTCACTCATGCTTGTCTCTTCTCGGTTTCGGTGTCATCGTTGAGGGCCGGTCATCCATGCAAGCGGCCCTGCAACACAGGATAACGCATGGGATCCGTCAGAGATTCACGAAAGGGCCAAGCAGGGGAATCCACTGGCAAGGATGTCGCCAAATGCAGCGCACAATGCGCCCGCTCAATGGCTGAACTGGAGAACAAGCATGTGGAAATTGCTCGTGGGTTTCATCATCTTCGCGGCCCTGGCCGTGTTCCTGCTGATGAAGGGTGGCGCCAATGTGGACATGGGCGGCGAGAAGCATGGCGTGGAAACCAGCGAGCCAGCACATGAGTCGGCGCATGAGCCAGCGCCGGCTTCTGCCCCCGCCAGTGCCGCTTCACAATAAGCAGCCACTCAGCCCGGCTTGACCTCGTGGTGCGTCAGCCCCTGGTGGCCACGCTCCGCAGCCAGCCATTGCAGAACCGGGATGGTGCCTGGCAACACAGGCACCGCCTCGACGGGCAATGTCTGCCAGGCCATGTGCTGGCCTTCGCGCATCTCGAACTCGCCCTGCCATTGGTAGACCTTGCAGAAGTGCAAGCGCACGCGCGCATGGGGGTAGTCCATCACCTCGACTTGCCAGGGGTGGGCGTCCCCTATCGTGATGCCGATCTCTTCGTGCAGTTCGCGGCGCAAAGCCTGCTCGACCGTTTCACCGGCTTCCAGCTTGCCCCCCGGGAACTCCCAATAGCCCGCATACACCTTGCCGACAGGGCGTGAGGTCAGCAGGAAGCGCCCTTCCCGGCCCTGCGCATCGCGCTCGATCAGCACGCCCACGGCCACCTCCACCGGCGTGCGGTCGGTGGCATCCATCACGTGGTAGGACTTGCGCTCAGACATGGTCACGGCCCGCAAAGTCACGCGCGAACTGATAAGCCACCCGGCCCGAGCGTGAGCCGCGCTCGATGGCCCAGACCAGGGCTTCAGGCCTGGCCACTTCCATCGCCGATTCAGGCAGCCCCAGGTGCGACAACCACTGCGCCACGATGGCCAGGTACTCGTCCTGCGTGAACGGGTAGAAGCTGATCCACAAGCCGAAACGCTCGGACAGGGAGATCTTCTCTTCCACGGCCTCGCCGGGGTGCAGTTCGCCATCGGCGGTGTGCTTGTAGGTCTTGTTGTCCGAGTGGTATTCGGGCAGCAGGTGGCGACGGTTGGAGGTGGCGATCACCATCACGTTGTCCCCACTGGCTGACACCGTGCCATCGAGGATGGACTTGAGCGCCTTGTAGCCCGGCTCACCTTCGTCGAAACTCAGGTCGTCGCAGAAGATGATGAAGCGCTCTGGCCGGCCGCTCACCAGCTCGACCAGGTCGGGCAAGTCGATCATGTCGGCCTTGTCCACTTCGATCAGACGCAGCCCCTGCGCCGCATGGGCCTGCAGGCCGGCCTTGACCAGCGAGGACTTGCCTGTGCCACGTGCGCCCGACAAGAGCACATTGTTGGCCGGCTTGCCCGCCACGAATTGCGCGAGGTTGCGGGCAAAGCGCCCCTTCTGCGTATCGACCTCCTTGAGATCCTCATAGCGGATGACGGCCACATGGCGCACGGGCTCCAACACCGCGCCACCCCAGGCCGAGGCGCCACCACGCCGACGGTAGCGCCAGGCCACCGCAGCGCCCCAGTCGGGTTCGCCGAGTTGATGAGGCAAGAGGGATTCAAGTTGTGCAACGAGCCGTTCTGCACGGACGAGCAAGGAATCGAGAGCAGGTGGATGAGCCATGCGCGCTAGTTTAGAGCCAGGCCTGGAAGCGGACCTCAGTGGCCCACCAGATGCGGCAGGGTGTTGGCCAGGTGTTCACTGGGCAGGCGCTTGAAACCCGTGCGCGCAAAACGCTGCAGGCGCCCCAGCATGAAGCTCGTGGCCAGCGAGGCCCCCACCTGTGCGTCCACCGTGGGTGACACCGAGCCGCGGGCTTCGGCCAGTGCACGGTAGCTTTGCCGCAACAGGGACTCCAGGCGGTCCAGGAACTGGTTCATGCGGGCCGACAGGCGCTCGTGCTCGAACAGCAGCACATCGCCCACGATCACGCGCGCCATGCCCGGGTTCTTTTCGGCGAACTGCAGCACCATGGACAGGATGTGCTGGATCTGCAAGGCCGGGTCAGCCTGGCGCTCGGTGATCTGGTTGGCCAGCGTGAAGACGGACTGTTCGATGAACTCGATCAGCGCCTCGAACATCTGCGCCTTGCTCGCAAAGTGGCGGTACAAGGCGGCCTCGCTCACCGACAGGCGCGCGGCCAGAGCGGCGGTGGTGATGCGGTCGGCGTCGGGTTGCTCCAGCATGGTGGCCAGCGCCTGCAGGATCTGCACACGTCGCTCACCCGGCTTGGGACGCTTGCGCACCGGGGCGGCCGGCGCACTGTCTGGTGCGTTCCGGTCCTGGTCATCAAGCCCCTGTGGTGCCATGTGGTCTCCAAGCGTGCAGTGCCCTGAGCTTTTTGATTCTGACACAGACCGCAGGCGGCCGACCGTGCAGGTGAATGCCCACTTCGGGGCCGTGCGGGTTGTGGCGCAGGTAGTGCTGCATCCACACGGTCTGCATCCCGACGCGGCGGGCGCTCTTGAGGTTGGCCACGGTGTCTTCGACCAGGATGCAGCGCGAAGCCGGCAGCTTGAAGCGCGCCAGCACCACGCGCAGCATGCGGGCATCCGGCTTGGGTCGCAGGTCACCGAAGACACGCATGCCCTCGATGGCGATGACGCCTTCAAAGCAGGAGGCCAGGTCCAGCGCCGTCAGCACGCGCTTGGCGTACTCGGCTGGCGCATTGGTCAACAGAAACTTGCGGCCGGGCAGGCTGCGCAGCGCGGCGCGATCAGCTGGCGGCATGTGCAACTGTGCCTCCAGCCCCGGCAGCACATGCGTTTGCGCCAGGAAGTGCGCAGCCCGGATGCCATGGTGGCG